>NZ_JBHYYB010000003.1:222243-242370 GCF_042752535.1 Kitasatospora sp. NPDC059327
CCCGGGCCTCCCGGGGCCTTCCCCCCTCCCCGGCTGGCGGTGTGGTGTTGGGTGTCGGCGGGGGGGGGGGGGGGGGGGGGGGGGGGGCGCGCGCCCCCCCCCCCCCCCCCCCCACGACGCTACTGGCCGGCGTCCTCGTCGAGGGTGTGCTTGACCAGGGCGTTGGCGTGGCCGTGACCCAGCCCGTGCTCGGACTTGAGCCAGCCGACCAGTTCGGTGTGCCTGGTCAGCGGGGAGGAGCGGATCAGCTCCTTCCAGTGCGCCACCGGCAGGCCGTACTTCTTCTCGATCGAGGGGAAGTAGCTGGCCGGGCCCTTCACGGGTTCGGTCGTCATCGCGGTCTCCTGTCGGGGTCGTTCGTGGTGGGTCGTTCGTGGTGGGTCGATCATGCCCGGGTGATGATCAGGCCGCCGGGAAGGCGGCCCGCCGGATCGGGCCGGGGCCGCCGGGCCGCGAGGCTGTGCGTCATGAGGCGGCCCTTCCGTGCGTCGTGAGGGTGTTACGGGTTGGACCGGGCGGAGCGGCGGAACTCATCGGTGCCGCGCGGGTGACCTGCGTCACAGGAGGGGCCGGGGTCGCCGGTCTACGATCCGGGCGGGGCCGCCGGTGGCGGCGCCGCCCCGACCGCACCGGCGGTGCGGGACCACCCGCACGGACGGAGCGCCCGATGACCGCCGACTTCCGCGCCGACCGGATCGGCAGCGCGCTGCGGGGCGAGAACCCCACCGTGGTGCGCCGGCTCGACGCCGGCTTCGCCGTGATGGGCGATGTCCAGTTCCTGCCCGGGTACGCGATCCTGCTCACCGACGAACCGGGCGTCGAGCGCCTCTCCGACCTGCCCCGCCCGCGCCGCCTCGCGTACCTCGCCGACCTGGACCGGCTCGGCGAGGCCGTCGAACGGGCGTGCCGCGCCGTGGATCCGGCCTTCCGCCGGGTCAATCTGGAGATCCTCGGCAACAAGGACCCGTTCCTGCACGCCCACGTCTGGCCCCGCTTCGACTGGGAGCCGGACCACCTGGTGCGGATGCCGGTCTGGCTCTACCCCCAGGGCCACTGGCGCGACGCCCGGTACGCCCTCGGTCCGGAACAGGACGTCGTCCGCGCCGCCATCGGCGCCGAACTCGACGCGCTGCGCTGATATTCCCCCGGACCGGTCCGGTCACTCCATCCCGTGAACCCGCGGGCGAGGTCAACGGGCCCGGGCCGGGCGGTGGTTACGCTGCGCTCATGGACATCGTGATCCCGCTCTTCGACCGTTTCGAGCCGCTCGACGCGATCGGGCCGTACGAGATCCTCGGGCACGTCCCGGGCGCCGAGGTGCGCTTCGTCGCGCCCGAGCCGGGGCGGGTGACCGATGCGCTGGGGGCGCTGACGGTCGAAGTCCCCACGCACTACTCGGAGATCGACTCCTGCGACGTGCTGCTCGTCCCCGGCGGCGCCGGGACACGGCCGCTGATCGCCGACCCGGACTTCCTGGACTGGGTCCGCGCGGTGCACGGGGCGACCAGGTACACCACCTCGGTCTGCACCGGCTCGCTGCTGCTCGGCGCGGCCGGGCTGCTCAAGGGTCTCACCGCCACCACCCACTGGGCGGCGGTGGCCGAACTGGAGGCCCACGGTGCCACCTACACCGCCGAGCGGGTGGTCCGCCACGACCGGATCATCACCTCGGCCGGTGTCTCCTCCGGCATCGACATGGCGCTGCGGCTCACCGCCCTGCTCACCGACGACCTCACCGCGCAGGCCGTCCAGCTCCTCACCGAGTACGACCCCCAGCCCCCGTTCGACACCGGCTCCGCGGCCAAGGCGCCGGCCGCCGTCCGGGAGCGCGTCCGCACCCTCGGCTGAGCCGCCGGGGCTACCGCGGGGTGTCGGGCGCGCGCCGGTGCCGCGTCCCGGGCCCCGGCGGCGCGGTCAGTCGGAGGTCCCCTCCTTGAGCAGGGCCGCGTACCGGTCGGCGGTGAGCAGGTCCGTCAGGTCGGCGCCCGCGGCCGGCGTGATCTCGATCATCCAGCCGTCGCCGTACGGGTCGTCGTTGATCTGTTCGGGAGAGTCGTTCAGCTCCTCGTTGACGGCGCTGACCGTGCCGCCCAGCGGGAGGTAGAGCTCGCTCACCGACTTCACCGACTCCACGCTGCCGAAGGGCCGGCCCTGCTCGAACACGTCGCCCTTCTTGGGCAGTTCGACGTAGACGATGTCGCCGAGCTGCTTCTGGGCATGGTCGGTGATGCCGACCCGCAGCCGGCCCCCGGCCACGGACCGCACCCACTCGTGGTCGTCGGTGTACGAGAGGTCGCTCGGGATGTTCGCCATGAGGGTCTCCGTGCTGTCGTCGCCGCGCCGCTGACGACTCGTCAGTGGTGCGGGAGAGCCTGCTACAGATCCCCGGGACCGGCCGGGACGTTCACTCCGGAGAGTGAGTCCTGCCGCCGGGTGCCCCGCACCCGTGCCCGCCCGCCGGTCCCGGTGGGAGGGGCCCGGAGGACAATGGCGGCGAACCGCCGGCCCGCCACCCCGGGAGAAGCCGTGATCGGCACCCTGCAGTGCGTCGTCCTCGACTGTCCCGAACCGGCCGTGCTCGCGCGCTTCTACGCGGCCCTGCTGGGCGGCCGGGTCGACCGGCCGGACCCGCGCTGGTCGCTGGACGAGACCTGGTCGACCCTGCACGTCGAGGGCGGACCGGTGCTCTGCTTCCAGGGCGTCGCCGACCACCGGCCGCCGCGGTGGCCCGACCCGGCGCACCCGCAGCAGGCGCACCTGGACATCGACGTGGCGGATCTCGACGGAGCCGAGCGCGAGGTGCTCGCGCTCGGCGCCACCCGACTGGCCGACGGCGACGGCTGGCGGGTCTACGCCGACCCCGCCGGGCACCCGTTCTGCCTGCTTCCGGCCACCCCCGGCGCCGCCGCCTCAGTTCAGTGAGAGTTCGTCACCCACGCTGAGGCGCCCGGGGGTCACCACCTCGGCCAGGGCGTCCAGCCGGCCTTCGTGCGCCTGGATGATGGCCTTGAGGATCTCCGGGGCGTGCGGCAGGCCGGGTTGGGCGACGGTGGTCATGGCGCAGCGCTCGCTGGCCCGGACGAAGGCGAGCCGGGCCCCGCCGCCGCCCTCGCGGCCGAACCAGCCGTCCTCGACGAACGGCGGCGTGCCCGGCGGCGTGCGGAGCAGGATGTTGGGGCGGAACCGGCGTACGTCCACCACCGCGGCGGGCGCGGCGCCCCGCACCCAGTCCAGGGTCGCGGTGGTGAGCACGCTGACCGGCAGCTGGTCGAAGTGCGAGACGGCGTCCTCGCGGGCGAGCGCGACGTCCGGCCGCTGGAGGTAGGCGCGCAGGAAGGCGGTGGGGTCGGCGACCGGCCGGCCCAGTGGGTCGAACAGCTCGGGGCCGTCGAGCCGGTGGCCGAGCCGGGAGGAGAGGCGCAGCAGGCCGTCCATCCGGCGGAACCGCCGGGTGTTCTTGCCGGAGCCCAGCTTCCCGGCGCTGTCGCGCACCGCGTAGAGGCGGTCGCCGGCCAGGCCGCGCTCGTCCACCTCGACGGAGTCGAGCCGCTCGCCGCCGGTGGACTTCACGGGGTAGCGCCAGAGCTGCTCGATCACTCCGATGATCTCTGCCATGGCGCGAAAGCGTAGCGGCGCCCGCCGGGGATGGTCTAGACCAAGTGCCCGACCAGCACTCACCCGAGGCGCGCCACCGCCCGCACCGGCGCGCCGTCGGCGGCCACCAGTCGCAGCGGGAACAGCGACACCTCCACCGGCCGGCCGGCCTGCTGGGCCGCCAGCAGCGCCCGCAGATCGGTCAGGTTCTCGGCGATCACGCCGCCGCCGGGCGCCCCGAGCAGCACCCGGTGCGCGGCCAGCGTCGGCTCCGGGGCCACCGGCTGGTCGTGTTCGTCGGTCAGGTCCGCCAGCAGCGCCGCGACCGCCGGGTCGCCCGGTCCCGGGTCCGGCGTGGGGTCGACGCTGAGCGCGTCCACCCCGATCGTCCGCACCCCGGCGGCCACGATCGCCTCGGCCGCCGCCGGACTCAGACTGGGGTGGGCCAGATAGGCGTCGGTGCCCCAGTGCCGGGCCCAGCCGGTGGCCAGCAGCAGGACGGTGCCCTCGCCGGCCCGCTCCAGCGCCGGGGCGAGCTGCTCGGGGGTCACCTCCGCCCGCGGCTCCAGCCCCCGCAGGTCGGCGACGACCGCCGGGCCGGTGAACCGCTCCAGCGGCAGACCGTCCAGGGTGGGCCAGGTGACGTCCACGTGGTACGGCGCGTCCACGTGGGTGCCGGACTGCGAGCCGAGGTGCAGGGCCAGCACGTTGACCCCGGCGGTGGCCGTGGTGAGCGCGGGGGTCAGGACGACGGCCGGATCGCCGGGGTAGACCGGCATCGCGGTGGTCACCTGATGGGTGAGGTCGACGAGGGTCGCTGCCATGCCGCCCATCCTCGCAGGGGTGAACGCGGATGGGCCCGCCCCGGGGGCCGCCGTATAGAAAGGGGGCCATGGGAACAGAAAAGCGTCAGCCGTGGGTGGTCGGGGTCTCGGGCGCGTCCGGTACGCCGTACGCCGCCTCCGTGATCCGGGCGCTGCTCGCGGCCGGGGAGTCGGTGGACCTGGTGGTGAGCCGGGCCGCCCGGCTCACCATCCTGGACGAGACCGGCATCTCCTTCCGGGACGCGCACTGGCGCGCCGACCTCGCCGCCTGGCTGGGCGGCGACGACGGTCTCGACGACGTCCGCCACTGGTCGGCCGGCGATTTCGCGGCCGGACCGTCCAGCGGCTCGTACCCGGCCAAGGGCATGCTGGTCGTCCCCGCGACCACCGGCGCGGTGGCCGGGATCGCGCTCGGCCTGAGCAAGGACCTGCTCCAGCGGGCCGCCAGCGTCACCCTCAAGGAGCGCCGGCCGCTGGTGGTCTGCGTCCGGGAGGCGCCGCTCAACGGGGTGACGCTGAAGCATCTGGTCGAGCTGGACGCACAGGGCGCCGTCGTGCTCCCGGCCTCGCCCGGTTTCTACGCCGGTGGCTCCACCGTCCGCGAACTGGTCGATTTCGTGGCCGGCCGGGTGCTGGACGCCGTCGGCGTTCCGCACACGCTGTACCGCCGTTGGGAGGGCGAGTTGGGCGCGGCCGCCCGCCCGGCCGGGCAGGACGGGTGACGGCGGGAGACGGGGGGAGTGGGGCGGCCGGAGGCAGGAGAGTATCTTCTCTGCGATATCCGGGTTGTTCCGCGCACGGCGCCTTTGAATCCGGATAATGATCTGTGGGTCAGGTGAGGTTCGGAAGGACGCGGACGGTATATGGACACGGTGGACAGACAGCTCATCCAGGCGCTCCGGGAGAACGGCCGCGCGTCCTACGCCGAGCTGGGCCGACTGGTGGGCCTCTCCGGCCCGAGCGTCACGGACCGGATCAACCGGCTTGAGCAGGCCGGGGTCATCACCGGCTACCGCGCGACGGTCAACCCGGCCTCGCTCGGCTTCGGCGTCACGGCCCTGATCGGCCTTCAGCTCACCGACGCGGCCGACCACGAGGACGTCGCGTTCCGGCTGAAGGACCTCGGCGAGGTCGAGGACTGCTGGTTCATCGCCGGTGACGACTCGTACATGCTCAAGGTCCGGGTCTCCGACGTGGAAGGCCTGGAATCGGTGGTCAAGCGGATCTCCGGCACGAAGGGCGTGGCCCGGACCCGCACGACCGTCGTACTCTCCACGAAGTGGGAGAACCGAGTGAGCGAACTCCCGATGGTCGAAGGCGAGTAACGCGATGGCACTGGTCGGTCTGGAGGAGCTGCGCGCGGCCCGGCAGCGGATCGCCGGGGTGGCGGTGCGCACCCCGCTGGTCCCCGCCCCCTGGGCGGGCGACGGCGAACGCCGGCTCTGGCTCAAGCCGGAGAACCTCCAGCCGACCGGCGCCTTCAAGACCCGCGGCGCCTACAACCGCCTCGCCGCGCTCAGCGACCAGGAGCGGGCCCGCGGCGTGGTCGCCCAGTCCAGCGGCAACCACGCCCAGGCGGTGGCCTACGCGGCCGGGCTGCTCGGCATCAAGGCCGTGATCGTGATGCCGGACACCTCGCCGGCGGTCAAGGTCGACGGCACCCGCGCGTTCGGCGCCGAGGTCCTGCTGGTCACGCCCGAGGAGCGCGACACCGTGCCCGCCGAGCTGGCCGAGCGGCACGGCTACGTCTGGGTGCCGCCCTACGACGACCCGTTCATCATCGCGGGCCAGGGCACGGTCGGCCTGGAGATCGCCGAGGACGCCCCGGCCGAGCTGGACACCGTCCTGGTACCGGTGAGCGGCGGCGGCCTGATCTCCGGGACGGCGGCCGCGCTCAAGCTCACCCGCCCGGGCGTCCGGGTGGTCGGCGTCGAGCCGGAGCTGGCCGCCGACGCGCAGGCCAGCCTGCGGGCCGGCGAGCGGCTGTCCTGGCCGGTCGCCGACACCTACCGGACCATCGCGGACGGGCTGCGCACCCCCTCCGTCGGTGAGCTGCCCTTCCAGCACATCACCGCGTACGTGGACGACATCGTCACCGTCACCGAGGACGAGATCCGCGCCACGGTCGCCCTGCTGGCCCGCCGCGGCCGGCTGGTCGCGGAGCCCTCCGGCGCGGTCGCCCCGGCCGCGTACTTCCACCGCGCGGCCGAGATCGGCGGCCAGGCGGTCGCCGCCGTGGTCAGCGGCGGGAACATCGACCCGGCGCTGCTCGCGGAGCTGCTCGCGGCGTGACGGCGGCATAGGCGTACGCTCGTTCCGGCAACGATTCGAAGTCGGAGGAGGCGGGGCACCGCATGGACGCAGGGCTCAAGCGCGAGCTGGAGGCGAAGGTCTACGCGGGTGAGCGGCTGACCCGCGAGGACGGGATCGCGCTCTACGAGAGCGACGACCTGGCCTGGCTGGGCGGTCTGGCCCACCACGTGCGGACGCGGAAGAACGGCGATGTCGTTCACTTCAACGTCAACCGCCACCTCAACATGACCAATGTGTGCAACGCGTCCTGCGCGTACTGCTCGTTCCAGCGCAAGCCGGGCGAGAAGGACGCGTACACGATGCGCATCGAGGAGGCCGTCCGGCTGGCCAGGGCGATGGAGGTCGACTCCCTCACCGAGCTGCACATCGTCAACGGGCTGCACCCGACCCTGCCGTGGCGCTACTACCCGCGTTCGCTGCGGGAGCTGAAGGCGGCCCTGCCGAACGTCTCGCTGAAGGCGTTCACCGCCACCGAGATCCACTGGTTCGAGAAGATCAGCGGCCTGCCGGCCGACGAGATCCTGGACGAGCTGATCGACGCCGGTCTGGAGTCGCTGACCGGCGGCGGCGCGGAGATCTTCGACTGGGAGGTCCGTCAGCACATCGTCGACCACGACACCCACTGGGAGGACTGGTCGCGGATCCACCGCCTCGCCCACAGCAAGGGCCTCAAGACGCCGTCCACCATGCTGTACGGCCACATCGAGGAGCCCCGCCACCGGGTCGACCACGTGCTGCGGCTGCGCGAGCTGCAGGACGAGACCGGCGGCTTCCAGGTCTTCATCCCGCTGCGCTACCAGCACGACTTCCACGACTCCAAGGACGGCGTCGTGCGCAACAAGCTGATGGCGCGCACCGAGATGGCCACCGGCGCCGAGGCGCTGAAGACCTTCGCCGTCTCCCGGCTGCTGTTCGACAACGTGCCGCACGTCAAGGTCTTCTGGGTGATGCACGGTGTCACCACCGCGCAGCTGGCGCTCAGCCACGGCGCGGACGACATGGACGGCTCGGTGGTCGAGTACAAGATCACCCACGACGCGGACAACTTCGGCACCCCGAACAAGCTCGGCCGTGACGACCTGCTCGGCCTGATCAGGGACGCCGGCTTCCGCCCGGTGGAGCGCAACACCCGCTACGAGATCATCCGCGAGTACGAGGGCCCGGACCTGACGCGCCGCGAGACCCCGCAGGCGATGCGCCTCTGACCGGCGCGCCGACCGATCGTTCCGCCCCCCGGGCCGCCCGCCGGCCCGGGGGGCGGCGTTCTTCACCGGGTCCGCACATCATCCCGGGTTTCCCAACCGGCCCCGGGTTTGGCAGGATCAGCGCCATGTCCGGTTCCCATCGCGCCACCGCGTACCCGCCGTACGAGCCGATGCACGAGCCGGTGTACGAGGTGCCGCAGCAGTCCCACGGGGTCTACGATCAGGCGTCGTACCAGGGCTGGGACGCCCCCGCGCCGGCCGGAACCGACCCGAACCAGCCGTTCCACGACGGCGCGGACCACTACCCGCGGCAGGGCCACGGCCAGCACCGGGCGCACCCGGAGCAGCGGGTCCACCCGGACTACCAGGACTACCAGGACTACTCGGACCACCCGATCCACCCGGACCAGTGGGGCCACGGGAACCGGCAGGACGGCTACGCGCCGCCGGCCCATCCCGGGACCGAGGGCTACGACGCGTACGACCAGCCCTTCCGGCCGCTCACGGAGCCGGCGCCGCCCGCCGCCGTACCGGTCCGGTCCGCGGCCCAGGCACCCGCGACCGACCCGGCCGCGGCTCCGGCCGGGTCCCGGGCGGCCGCCCGCGGCCACCGGCGCAAGCCCAGGAAGAAGCGCGGCGGCAAGGCCGTGACCGCCGGTACCGCGCTGCTGCTCGCGGCCGCCGCGGGCTGGTACACCGTCGGCCAGGACGCCGGCAGCCCGACCGCGGCCAGTGCCGACGCCCCCGGTCCGGAGGGCGTCTCCGCCCCGGACCAGCCCTCCCCGGCGGCCGCCGCGCCGGCCGCCCAGGCCGCGAACGACCGGCACACCGGGGCGCCCGCCGCCGACCGCAGCGAGGCCCGCCCGGACGGTTCGGTGGCCGCGATACCCGGGCTGGGCGCCACCTTCACCGCGCGGATACCCGCCGAGACCACCCAGGTCGTGCTCGCCTCCGGGCAGGGCAAGGACGCCAACAAGACCGCCGTCACGCTCTGGACCCGTACCGCCGAGGGCCGCTGGCTGGCCGGCGAGACCTGGCAGGGCCACAACGCCAACAAGGGCTGGACGACCGACCACAACGAGGGCGACCTGCGCAGCCCGATCGGGGTCTTCACGCTCAGCGACGCGGGCGGCCGCAAGGCCGACCCCGGGAGCCGGCTCCCGTACGACAAGGACGCCGACTTCGTGGTCTCCGGGCGGGGCTTCGCGGGCGAGCCGCTGGCCGGCTCCTTCGACTACGTGGTCGCGATCGACTACAACCGGGTACCCGGCAACTCCCCGCTCGACCCGCGCCGTCCCAGTGGCTCGTCCAAGGGCGGCGGCATCTGGATCCACGTCGACCACGGCGGCCCGACGCACGGCTGCGTCTCGGTGCCCGAGGACAAGATGGCGCAGCTGATCCGCACCCTGGACCCGGCCGCGCACCCGGTGATCGTGATGGGCGACGCGGCCTCACTGGCCGTCTGAGCCCCGTCCACTCCCCAGGCGCCGCAACGGCCCTTGTCGGCCTCCTACAGCTTCCGGGGGCGGATCCTGTAGCCGGTCGCGCCCCGCTGACCAGCGGGTAACCCGGTTGAGTGGCTGTATGAGCGGTTCGCGCATTGTGGCACTCGGCCACTACCAGCCCCCCAAGGTCCTCACCAACGACGACCTGGCGGTGCTGGTCGACACGGACGACGAGTGGATCCGCAGCCGGGTGGGGATCCGGACCCGCCACATCGCCGAGGGCGAGAGCCTGGTCGATCTGGCCACCGAGGCGGCCCAGAAGGCGCTGGCCAACAGCGGCCGCTCGGCCGCCGACATCGACCTGGTCGTGGTCGCCACCTGTACCGCGGTCGAGCGCAGCCCCAACACGGCCGCCGCCGTGGCCGCCCGCCTCGGCGTGCGGGCACCCGCCGCCTACGACATCAACACGGTCTGCTCGGGCTTCTCGTACGCGCTGGCCACCGCCGACCACGCGATCCGGGCCGGCGCGGCCCGCCGCGCGCTGGTGATCGGCGCGGAGCGGATGTCGGACACCATCGACTGGACCGACCGCACCACCTGCGTGATCTTCGGCGACGGTGCCGGCGCCGCGGTGGTGGAGGCCCAGGAGGAGGGCGCCGAGCCGGGCATCGGCCCGGTGGTCTGGGGCTCGGAGCCGGAGAAGAGCGACGCCGTGGTGATCACCGGCTGGGATCCGGTGATCAGCCAGCAGGGCCAGTCGGTGTTCCGCTGGGCCACCACGCAGATCGCCCCGCTGGCCCGGCAGACCTGTGAGAAGGCCGGGATCGACCCGTCCGAGCTCAAGGGCTTCGTGCCGCACCAGGCGAACCTGCGGATCATCGACGCGATCGCGGCCAAGCTGGGCGCTCCCGACGCGGTGGTCGCGCGGGACGTCGTGGTGTCCGGCAACACCTCGGCCGCCTCGATCCCGCTGGCCTTCTCCAAGATGGTCGAGCGGGGCGAGCTGTCGCCCGGCGACCCGGTGCTGCTGTTCGGCTTCGGCGGCGGCCTGGCATACGCCGGGCAGGTCGTCCGCTGCCCCTAGCGGCCCCCCCAGCAGCCCCCTAGCGGCCCCAAGGCCCCCGGCGTCCTCGGGGGCCCCTGACGGCCCTCGGCGGCCCCTGGGACGGCCCGGTGGCGCCCCCGGGACCTCCCGACCACCCGGGGCCTTCCGGAGGGCCCGGAACCCCCTCACACGCACATGCCGGTGGGCGGGCACCCTGAACGGGTGCCCGCCCACCGGCATGTCTGGCGCGCTGCGGCACGTCGGCGGACCTCCCCCGAGGACACGGCCGCCGTCCGTCGTTCCCCGGACAGGAGGCCGGGGCTGCGCGCGGAGCGGATGGGTGGGTAGGCGGGAACGGTCTACTTGGGCGGCTTCTTGCCGGTGACACCCAGGTACACCAGGGGAGCGAGGTTGGGCTTCAGGTCCTTGACCTTGACGCCCCACGAAGTGAACGCCTTCTGGTGCTCGGCCGCCGAGGCGAGCAGCGAGACCAGGGAGCCGGCGACGGCGGCCGGGTCGAGCGACTTGTCGGCCTGACCCTTCGCCTGGAGCTCCTTGACGGCCTCCGTGAGGGGCTTGGCGACCGCGTTGAGGACCGTCATGCGGATCTTGAAGAACCGCTTGTCCCCTTCGGCAGCACCCAGCGTGACCACGCGGAGAATGGCGTCGTTCTTGCGCCAGAAGGCGAGGAATCCGTCGACCAGTTCTTCCGAAGTGGCCGTGCCGGACTTCCCTGCCCAGGACTTTCCGGCCACCAGCTCTTTGAGGGTGTCGGAGTCCTTGGCCATTTCCTCGGCGATTTCGAGGACAGCGCCCTCGACATCCGGGAAGTACTGGTAGAAGGTCGCGGGGGAGGTACCCGCCATACGGGCGACGTCGATGACCTTGACGTCCCGATAGGGCGACGTGCTGAGCATCTCGCGGAGGCAGTCGAGCAGCTTCTGCCGCGTCTCCTGTCCGCGTCGCCCGGCGACGCGACCGTCGACGGTGCGAACTTGTCCTGTCATGCCGTCAGCTTACCGTGGCACGATCTTGGCGCGATTCGGTGATGCGACTATTACTCCGCCCGGGGGGTTGCTATAGGGGCGTGAACGACTTCGGACGGATATTCATCGCGCTCCGGAGGCTCCTGTTGAAGCCCCCCCGTGTGCTTATGACCCCACAGCGTGACGGCCCCTCCGCTGAGGGGTGATCGGGTGACAGAGCGTGACGACTTTGAGTCGGATCCGGGTGGGAACCGGGTGGGATCCGAGTCGGGGTGAAAAAGTGCCGCGGGCCGGCCGTTCGCGAGCCGCGGCCGGAGCGGACGTCAGAATCCGGCCGTTGTGGCGGCACTGACCGGACGGTGAGCCCGAGGAGGCTCTGGGCGGGGGAGGTTGGAGTTGACCGGGGCGGCATTGGAGAATCGGGTCCGGCACCACGCGGCGGGTGCGGAGAACGGGGAGGTGGCAGCGGAGTGGACCAGCTGACGGCGCACGATCCGAGGCGGATCGGGCCCTTCGAGGTGCTGGGGCGGCTCGGCGCGGGCGGGATGGGCCTGGTCTACCTGGCGCGCTCCGCGTCCGGCCGGCGAGTGGCCATCAAGACCGTCCGGGGGGAGCTGGCCGAGGACGAGCTGTTCCGGGTCCGTTTCGCCCGGGAGATCGCGGCCGCCAAGACGGTCGGCGGGTTCTACACCGCCGCCGTGGTCGACGCCGACGCCGACGCCCGGGTGCCCTGGCTGGCCACCGCGTACGTCCCGGCGCCGTCCCTGGAGGACCTGGTCACCGAGTGCGGTCCGCTGCCGGCGGGGGCGGTGCGCTGGCTGGTGGCCGGCATCGCCGAGGCGCTGCAGTCCATCCACGCCGCCGGGCTGGTCCACCGCGACCTCAAGCCCTCCAACGTGCTGGTGGTCGAGGACGGCCCCCGGGTGATCGACTTCGGGATCGCCGCCGGCGTCTCCAGCACCCGGCTGACCATGACCAACGTGGCGGTCGGCACCCCGGCCTACATGTCGCCCGAGCAGGCCCGGGACAGCCGCGGCGTCACCGGTGCCAGCGACGTCTTCTCGCTCGGCTCGCTGCTGGTCTTCTGCGCCACCGGCCACCCGCCCTACCGGGGCGCCAACCCGGTCGAGACGGTGTTCCAGCTGCTGCGCGACCAGCCCGACCTCTCCGGCCTGCCGGCCGAGCTGGTCGACCTGGTCCGCGCCTGCATGCGGCCCTCGCCCGAGCACCGGCCCTCCCCGGCGCAGATCCAGGCCGAGCTGGCCCCGCACCTGTTCTCCCGGGACGACGCCTCGGGCGAGGCGGGGGACTGGCTGCCGGCCAACGCGCTGGAGCTGATCGAGCGCAAGCGCGGCCGCCGGGTGCCGCCGCCGGCCCCGGCACCCGTCCAGGCGCCGCCGGTGCCCGGCCCGAGCGCGCCGCCGCTGTCGGCCCCGCCGCTGCCGGTACCGCACCAGCAGCAGCCCCCGCAGCCGCTCCCGCCGCACCGTCCCGCCGCGGACGACCCGCGCACCCGGCACCCCGCCGAGCGGTACGCGCCGCCCGTGCCCGGGCCGGTGCACGCCCTGCCGCCGGGCCCGCCCGGCCCGGACGCCGAGGCCGCCACCGAGAAGATCTCCGCCCCGCGCCGCCACCGCGCCCCGGCCGCCGGGGAGAGTGCCGCCGAGGTGCGGCTGACCGGGGCCTCGGTGCGGATAGGCCCGGGGCCGCGCGCCGAGCAGGCCGGCCCGGGGGCCGCGCCCGCCGAGACGGACTGGGTCCGCCGGATCACCCCGCCGCCGGTCCAGGCCGCCCGCTGGCGTCCCTGGCGGTTCCGGATGTCCAACGACGTCTGGGGCACCCCGGTGGTCGCCGACGGCACGCTCTTCGTCTCCAGCTTCGAGGTGCACGCCCTCGACGTCGCCTCCGGTCAGCGCCGCTACAAGACCCGGGACGTCGCCTGGGCGCTCGCGGTGGACGCCGGCCGGGTGCACGCCGCCGACGGCCCGCACCTGTACACGGTGGACGTCGCGGACGGCACCGAGCGCTGGCGCCACTCGCTGGACGGCTGGGTCTACTCGCTGGACGCCGCCGACGGCGTGCTCTGCTGCGGCGTCCGGGGCGGCGGGGTGCAGCTGCGCTCGGCGGCCGGCGGCGCCGAGCTGTGGCGCGCGGACGACGCCCAGCAGGACTACGAGAACCCGCAGTCCGGTCCTGCCCTGGTGGGCGGTTACGCGTACTACTACGGCGGCGGACGGCTGCGGTGCGTCGATCCGCGCGGCGCGGGCCTGCGCTGGTCCGTGCCGGTCGGCGAGGACGTGCCGTCCCGCCCGGCCGAGCGGGCCGGCGTGCTGTACGTGACGGCCGGGACCAGGGTGTACGCGCTGGACGCGGCGAGCGGGGCCGAGCGCTGGCGGTTCGAGGCCCCGGTGGTGCTCTTCACCCCGCCCGCGCTGGACGCCGACGCGGTCTACGTGGCCGACTACCTCGGCACGGTCTACGCGCTGGACGCGGCGACCGGCCGGGAGCGCTGGCGCGGCGCCACCGGCAACCGGCAGGGGGCCGAGCCGGTGGTCGTCGGGGGCGGCATGGTGCTGGTCGGCAGCGGCGAGGTGCTCTACGCGTTCGAGGCGGCCACCGGGCGGGAGCGCTGGCGCTACACCGCGCGGGGCGAGATCGTCGGCACCCCGGCGGTCGCCGACGGCCTGGTCCACCTGGGCAGCCGGGACCACTCGCTGCACACCCTGGACCTGGCCAGCGGTCAGCTGCGCTGGGAGCTCGGCACCAAGGGCGAGCTGACGGGCTCGCCGGTGGCGGTCGGCGGGCGGGTCTTCGTCGGCAGCAAGGACCGCTGCGTCTACGCGCTGGACGCCTTCTACGGCACGGCGGTGCCCTCGCACTGACCGGCCGGGCCGGGCCGGGCGGGGCCGCGGGCGGCTCTACCGTTCGCGGGCCGGGCGGCGGCGGGCCCCCGGGTGCCGGGCGCACCAGCCCTCCCACGCGGAGGCCACCATCTCCTCCACCCCGTACCGGGCGGTCCAGCCCAGCTCGCGGTGGATCAGTTCGGCGGAGGCCACCACCCGGGCCGGGTCGCCGGCGCGGCGCGGGGTGACCTCGCCGGTGGTGTCGTAGCCGGTGACCCGGCCGATCACGTCCAGCATCTCCTGGACGCTGACGCCCTCGCCGCGGCCGATGTTGAGGACCAGCGAGGTCTCGCCGGGCGGGTCGGCGGCCAGTCGCCGGGCGGCCGCCACGTGGGCCGAGGCGATGTCCGAGACGTGGATGAAGTCGCGGACGCAGGTGCCGTCCGGGGTGGGGTAGTCGGCGCCGAAGACCAGCGGGGCGCGGCCGGCGGTGAGCCGCTCGAAGACCATCGGGATCAGGTTGAAGACGCCCTCGTCGGAGAGCTCGGGCGAGGCGGCGCCGGCCACGTTGAAGTACCGCAGCGAGACGGTGGAGATGCCGTGGGCCCGGCCGACCGCGGCCGCCAGCCACTCGCCGGCCAGTTTGGTCTCGCCGTAGGGGTTCATGGGGACGCAGGGGGCCGTCTCGGTGACCAGGTCGACGTCGGGCATGCCGTAGACGGCGGCCGAGGAGGAGAAGAGGAAGCGCTTCACCCCGGCCTCGGCGACGGCCTCCAGCACGTTCTGCAGACCGGTGAGGTTCTCCCGGTAGTAGAAGAACGGCCGCTCCACCGACTCGCCGACCCTCTTCTTGGCGGCGAAGTGCAGCACGCCGCGGACGTCGTGCGAGCGCAGCGCGCCGTCCAGGGCGGCGCGGTCCAGGGTGGAGCCCTCGACCAGGGCGACGCCGTGCGGCAGCCGGGCGCGGTCCCCGGTGCTGAGGTCGTCCAGCACCGCCACCCGCTCGCCGGCCTCGACCAGCTGGTGCGCCACGTGCCTGCCGATGTATCCGGCACCACCGGTCAGCAACCAAGTCATGGCCCGAATCCTAGGCCGTCCCCGGTGACGGCGCGTCGGGGCGGCGATCCGGACATATCGGTGAAATGCTGACAAAGATCTCTGTGGTCCGCGCGCTCCCGCGCGAGGCCCGGTGCTCCCGCACGGATCTCGATGGCCGCACGGATCCCGATCGCCCCGCACGGCCGATGGAATCGGAGGCAGCCCAGGTGAACCGCAAGAAGGAACCCACCCGCCCGCTCCCGGCCGGGCCGCGTCCGACCGGACCCCGGGTGTTCGGCGGGCGGCTGCGCGCGCCCGGGGCGCTCGCCGCGCTGACCGCGTTGGCGGTGGCCGGGTGCAGCAGCGGCTCGTCCTCCTCCTCGTCGACCGCCACCACGTCGGGCGCCTCCTCGTCCTCCTCCTCGTCGGCCCGGCCGGCGAGCGGCAACCAGCTCCAGGACGCCTACCAGAAGGTGATCGCCGACGTGCTGCCCTCGGTGGTGCAGATCACCACCGCGACCGGCCTCGGCTCCGGGATCGTCTACGACGGCAAGGGCGACGTCGTCACCAACGCGCACGTGGTGGGCAGCGCCACCACCTTCACCGTCACGCTGGCCAACAGCACCAAGGCACTGGACGCCACGCTGGTCGCCTCCTACCCGGAGTCCGACCTCGCGGTGATCAGGCTGAGCGACCCGCCGAGCAGCCTCAAGCCGGCCGTCTTCGGGGACTCCGCCAAGGTCGAGCTGGGCCAGATCACCCTGGCGATGGGCAGCCCGCTGGGCCTGTCCAGCAGCGTCACCCAGGGCATCGTCTCGGCCACCGGCCGGACCGTCTCCGAGCCGCAGGGCGGCGGTTCGCCGGGCGCCACCATCGGCAACATGGTGCAGACCTCGGCGGCGATCAACCCGGGCAACAGCGGCGGCGCGCTGGTCAACCTGGACAGCCAGGTGATCGGCATCAACACGCTCGCCGCCACCGAGCCCGAGGCCAACGGCGCCGCCGCACCCGGGATCGGGTTCGCCATCCCGGCCTCCACCATCACCAGCATCGCCGACCAGCTGATCAAGGACGGCAAGGTCACCAACTCCGGCCGGGCCGCGCTCGGGATCACCGCCCGGACGTACTTCGACCAGAACTTCCGGCCGGCCGGGGCGGTCGTGGTGGCCGTCAGCTCCGGCGGTCCGGCCGCGGGGGCGGGGATCCAGCCCGGCGACGTGATCACCAAGGTCGGCGACGCGACCATCGACTCGCTGAACTCGCTCACCACCGCGCTCGCCTCGCTCACCCCGGGCACCAGAACGACCGTCACCTACACCCGGGACGGCCAGAGCAAGACCGCCGACGTCACCCTCGGCACCCTGGAAACCCCCTGACCCGCCGGACCCCGGGTCCGCCCGGCCCCGGCGGCGGACGCCCGTACACCGCGCAAGGGTTCGCGGGCGGCCGGCCGACGGGTGCGGGCCGGGACTTCGTCAACTGCCTCGACGAAGTCCCGGCCCGCTGGTGCGTCGGGGTCGGTGCGGTGCGGTCGGTGGGGTGGGCCGCCGGTCAGCGGCGGGCGGCGCGGGTGTGCCAGGGCAGCTCGATGGTCACCGTGGTCGGCCCGCCGGCCGGGCTCTCCACCAGGAACACCCCGTCCACGGCCCGGATCCGCTCGGCCAGCCCGGCCAGGCCGCTGCCCGGGTAGGGCGCCGCGCCGCCCTTGCCGTCGTCCCGCACCAGCAGCATCAGCTGGTCGCCGGCCCGCCAGGCGTCCACCGTGGCGGAGCGGGCGCCGGCGTGCTTCGAGACGTTGGTCAGCAGTTCGCTGACCGTGAAGTAGGCGATGCCCTCGACCGCCGAGTCCGGGCGCTCCACCGTGCCGTCCGCACCGGTCAGCTCGACGTGCACCTTCACCCCGTCCGGCACCGTGCAGCGGGCGGCCACCGCGGAGAGCGCGGCGTCCAGGCCCCGGTCGGTGAGCACCGCCGGGTGGATGCCCCGGGCCAGGTCGCGCAGCTCCTGCAGGGCGAGCTTCACCTCGCCGTGCGCGGCACCGACCATCCTCGCCGCGGCCGCCACGTCCTCGGGCGACTCGGTCTCGTTGAGCCGCTCCTTGGCCATGCCGAGATCCATCGCCAGCGCCACCAGCCGGGCCTGGGCGCCGTCGTGCAGATCGCGTTCGATCCGGCGCAGGTCGGCGGCGGCGGTGTCGACCACCGTGCCGCGGTCGTCCTCCAGCTCGCGCACCCGCTCGGAGAGCGCGCCCGGGTAGAGCAGGGTCTCCACCAGCATCCGGTCGATCGCCGCCTGGAAGCGGACCACCCAGGGCAGCACCGGCCAGCCGACGATCACGCAGATCAGCGTCACCGCGAAGCTCAGCAGGCCCCAGGGCAGCAGCAGCACGCTGTAGAGGGCGGAGCGCCAGCTCAGCGCATCGGTGAGATGGGCGATCGCGTAGCCGGTGACACCCGGTCGCAGCCGGCGCACCGGCTCCGGCTCGCGCACCTCGGAACCCAGCACCGAGCGGGCCCGCCGGCGGGCGAACCGGCCGAGGCCCCGGCAGCCGGCCAGCCCGGCGGCCAGCAGCGGCAGGCCGATCACCGTGACGGACAGCGCCAGGCCGACCGAGAGCGTCGCGACGGTGAAGACGAACCCCGCGATGCCGAGCGGCAGGTTGAGCATCAGCTGCCCGGCCTGCTGCCACATCCGCACGCCGTACAGCGGGGCGCGTTCCGTGCGCGCGTCCGGCTCCTTGATGGCATCCGCGGCGCGGCGGTGCAGAGGCTTCATGTGGATCTACCGTCCCTCGGGGTCGCGCTGGTGATCCAAGCTTCCCTGGTCAGGGGCGGGCGGGGCCATGGGGGTGATACGTCTCCCGGGGCGGGGGTTATCCCCACCCCGGGGTGACGGCGGTCGGGTGCCGGGGTGTCCGGGGGCCGTCCGCGGGTTGTCCATCCGCTGTCTTGCGGATCGGGCGGGATGCGGTGCTCCACGGCCGTGCACTTAGACTCACGCATTGGCGATGGTTATGACCGTGTAAAGAGACGTCGTAGAACGGCCCCGAGGGCGGTTCTCACGGACGAGGTGGAGGCGAGGGGCATGGAGGGGCAGCCGGCAGCTGCCGTCGCGGCCGACCCGGCGGTCGGCAGCGGCTACTTCGACGCGTACGCCGCGATGGGCCTGCTCGCCGTCGTCGGCGTGCTCTTCGTCGCCGTGGCGTTCACCGCCAACCGACTGCTGCGGCCGGTGGTGTACTCGCCGGAGAAACTCCTCGCCTACGAGTGCGGTGTGGACCCGGTGGGGGAGGACTGGGCGCACACCCAGGTCCGCTACTACGTCTACGCCTTCCTGTACGTGATCTTCGCGGTCGACGCGATCTACCTGTTCCCGTGGGCGACCGTCTTCGCCTCCGCCGGATACGGCGCCGGAACGCTGATCGAGATGTTCGTCTTCATCGGCTTCCTCGCGGTCGGGCTGCTCTACGCCTGGAAGAAGGGCGTTCTGGAATGGACGTGACCCCCCACCACTCGCACGCGCACGACGCCGCGGGCCCGGTCCCGCTCGGTCTGCCGGACCCGTCGCGTCCCGGTGCGGCCGTCGAGCGGAGCGGTCTCGGCCCGCTGGCCCGGCTCGCGCCGGACCCGGTCAAGGTCGTGCTCAACTGGGGCCGCCGCTACAGCCTCTGGTGCTTCAACTTCGGCCTGGCCTGCTGCGCGATCGAGTTCATCGCCGCCTCCATGGCCAAGCACGACTTCATTCGGATGGGTGTGATCCCGTTCGCGCCCGGCCCCCGGCAGGCCGATCTGATGATCGTCTCGGGGACGGTGACCGACAAGATGGCGCCCGCCGTGAAGCGCCTCTACGAGCAGATGCCCGAGCCGAAGTACGTCATCTCCTTCGGCGCCTGCTCCAACTCCGGCGGGCCCTACTGGGACTCCTACTCCGTCACCAAGGGCGTCGACCAGATCATCCCGGTCGACGTCTACGTGCCCGGCTGCCCGCCCCGGCCGGAGGCCCTGCTCCAGGGCATCCTCAAGCTCCAGGAGAAGATCGCCGCCGAGTCGCTGCCCGAGCGGTACGCGGCGCCCGCGAGCGCGCTGCGCCGCCCGCTGGTGGCCGGGCCCGGTCCGGCCGAAGGAGGCGTCTCATGAGCACCGCCGAGCAGGACGCGGCGTCGGTCGGCGAGTGGGCCACCGGCGCCGAGGCGTACGGGCTGGTCACCGTCGACGTGCCCGCCGAGCACTGGATCGAGGCGCTCACCGCGGCCCGGGACGTGCTGGGCCTGCGGTTCTTCGACTGGCTGAGCGCCGTCGACGAGCTGGCCGAGGGCTTCTCGGTGGTCGCCCACCTGGCCGCCGCGGACGCCCCCGGGGTGCGGCACCTGGTGCTGCGCACCAAGGTGGCGCGGGACGCGGCCGCCCTGCCGACCGCCGTCGGGGTGTACGCGGGTGCCGGGTGGCACGAGCGGGAGACGCACGAGATGTTCGGCATCGACTTCCCCGGGCACCCCTACCTGGCCACCCTGCTGCTGCCGGACGGCTTCGAGGGGCACCCGCTGCGCAAGGAGTTCGTCCTGGCGGCCCGGGTCGCCAAGGCCTGGCCCGGCGCCAAGGAGCCGGGCGAGTCGGACCACGGCGACGGTCCGGCGCGGCGCAAGATGCAGCCGCCCGGGGTACCGGACCCGAACGAGTGGGGTCCGCTCAAGGGCACCCTGCCGCCGGTGGCCGAGCGGCCCGCGCGTGGTGCGCGGGCGGCCGGTGCGGCGGCCCGCACGCCCCGCGCGGGTGCCGCCGCGGCGGCCGAGGGCGCGCCCGCCGTCCGGGCGGACCGGCCGCGTCGGACCAGGTCG
>NZ_JBHYYB010000004.1:0-146355 GCF_042752535.1 Kitasatospora sp. NPDC059327
CTCACCGACCAGATGATCCGCCGCGGATCCCACAAGAACGTCCAGGCACTCGAACGCGACATCCGCACCTGGGTCAAGCGCTGGAACGAGGACCCCACACCGTTCACCTGGACCAAGACCGCCGACGAGATCCTCGACTCACTCGCCCGATTCTGCCGACGGATCTCCGGCGCAGGACACTAGCCCTGCACTTCGCAGGTCACCGGTTCAGGTTTATGGCCAGCGGGTTTGCGTCGGGCCGGGCGACGCCGAGGTCCCTCGTCTATGGTCAGTAGGCGACGGACATCGAGTACCCGGTGACAGCGGGATTGTTCACCGCGTTCGGCGCTGGTGACCCCGGGGCCTTGGTGCTGATGTGCACGGAGTAGGTGGTCCCGTGCGTCAGCGGCATCTCGACAAGCTGCCTGAACTCCTTCGCCGTCGTGCCAAGCGTGGTCACGGGGAACGCGTACGGGCCCTTGGCCGGGTAGGCGTACACATCGCCCGCTGTCAGCCACATATACACGGTGGCCTGTGTGGGGGTGGAGGCTTTGACGAAGGCGACCATGTAGAGGTTGTCCCCGTCGAGGAGATAGCAGACGGTTTGGGTGACGGCGGGGAGATCTGCGGGGTGCTCAACGCTGCAGGACGGGGTGGGTCGGCTCGTGGCGGCAGCCTTGGTCGCGGACGTCGTGGCCTCGGGCGTCCCCAGCGCGGGCACGGGCGTGCCCGAGGCCGTAGGCGAGGCGGAGACGGCGGAGGGTGTCAAGCTGACGGCCGCCGAGGGAAGGGACGCTCCGCCAGCCGTGTTGCCGCCGGCGCCCCAGCCATTCACCGCCACCACGCCGACAACGGCCAGTGCGACCACGCCAAGCACGATCAGGCCGAGGACGATGCCGGTGTGGCGAGAGTCCCTGCTGTTGACGTTGACCTGTGTGCCCGGCTGTTGCGCTCCCACGTCCGGCTCACTGCCCTCCGACAGTCAAAAGAAAGTGTGCGCCGTGTTGATCGCCGTGGCCAGGGCCGAGACAATCGCCGGCGCCCCGGCCGTTCCGACCAGGAACTGGCGCACAGCCGTCAGTCGGCTCGTCACAGCCTCCGCGTCGGCGTCCGGCTCGCTCGCCGCCAGCGCCGCCTCACGAACCTGTGTCTCCACGTGGCCAGCCACATCACTGCTGAGAGTGCCGGCGCTGCGCGCCCGCTCGACCTCTTCCAGCACCGCGCGCAGAACGGCCTGGAGGTCCGTCTGCTGCGCAGCCTGGGATCCGCCCCCGATATGCACGGTTCCCTGGTTGTTGTCGAAGTTGTTGACGCTGCCGACATTCTTGAAATTGTTGTTCTGCTTGAATCCCACTGGAACCCCCTGCGAGCAAGCTTGCCACCGGCCCCCGAGCACGTCGAAAGCCACCGGAAGGCAGAGACTAACGACCCGTCAGCTCAGCTGTCCAATGCCCCTTCGACCGCCCGGCGCGGCCTTCGCTGGTCTGGAGACGGCCGCGCGGGGCGGCGTCGCGGCCACCGCCTCCAGTGACGCCCGGCCTCCGTCATCGCGGGCGGCGGCATGAGTCTGGGCCTGCACGTCGTAGGTCACCGGTTCAGGTCTGTGGCCAGCGGGTTTGTGTGACTTCGATTCCGAGGAGTTCGAGGAGGTGGAGTTGGACGCCGCGGGTGATCTGCACTGTCGGCTGCTCGGTCATGGTGCCGACGTGCAGGGTGAGTTCGCCGAGGTGGTAGAGGATCATCCGACTGGTGGGGCGGACCCGGCGGTTGTCCGGGTCGAGGCCGGCCATGGTTTGCTCGGGGCCGAGCGCCCGTCTGGCCTGACGCTCGATCAGGCAGAACACCAGCAGGGCGAGGCAAGTCACCTGGATCAGGGCTGCGACGCGGTGGTTGTGCTGCACGAACACCGGGGCGACAGCGAGTGGGCCCTTGAAGTCCGCGTAGCGGCGCTCGACCGCGCCCTGGCCCTTGTACTGGACCAGGACCTGTGCGGGGTCGGCCCTGTCGGCGGGGATGCCGGCCAGCAGCGCGTACCAGCCGTCGACCGCGGCCTCGGCGTCCAGCACCTCCTGGTCGAAGTGCCATTCCAGGCTCGGGGCGCCGGTCTCGTCCTCGGTGATGTGCCAGCGCAGGCAGGAGGCGACACGGCGGCGGGCGGCGATGACCCCGACCCGGGCTGCGATCTTCTCGCGGGTCTTGTAGTGCAGCCCGCCCGCCGCACCGGCGAGCTTGTCCAGCTACTCCTGTGCCTTGGTCAGGCGCTTGGCCCGGGCCGCCCGCTGCCCCTTCGCGTTGCCGGTGGAGTGGACCAGAATCCGTCGCACCGTCAGTACCGGGTCGCGCTTGCGCGGCCCGGTCAGGGTGTGGATGACCTCCAGCGCCCGGTAGACCTCCCGCTGGTCGGGCGGCTTGCCCGTGTCCCGCTCTGGCACCCAGGCCACGACACGGGCCCGTTCCAGGTCGAGGGCGGCATAGACCTCGTCCTTGACCTGCGCGGCCGGGACCGGCGCGATGAACTCCACCTCGGCAGCCAGCAGCGCGGCGACGTTCGCGTAGGACACCAGCTTGGAATCCGCGACCAGCAAGAACTTCTGCTCGCCCGCTATCGCGGACAGGTCCCGCATCGCCCCGACGACCTGGCAGACCTCGGCCGCGCCGCCGCCGAACACGCGGGCGTGGACGGAATGCCACCATCGGCGGACACCGCGAGCCCGGCCTGAACCTGCTTCAGGTCCACCCGCCGGTCCTTGGGGTTCCCATAGCCGATCACCGGGTACTGCTCGTCCTGGTCCTGCTCCGGGTAGGCGCCGTGGACGGACATGCTGGTCATGTCCCAGTGCAGCCTGCTGACATCGATGCCGAACTCGGCGATCGCCCGCGCGCCGACCGTACCCGCGAGCTTCTCCAACTGCGGGGCGACGGCATCGAGGGCCCGGGCCAGGCGGTCGTCGTTGATCAGGGCCGACTCGATGCCGAAGACCTCCTCCACCGCCCAGGTTCGGCCCAGTCGCCGACCCGCACCAGCGGCGCGGGCGAGGTCAGCCGGTTCGCCACCATCGCCTCGATCACCTGCCCGTGCGTCAGATGCGCGCTCGCACCGCCCGGGCACAGCTCGTCGACGATCCCGGCCACGTCCAGCCGGCGCAGAAACTCGGCAGCGACAGGCAGAGCGCCCAGACGCTTCTCCACCACGGACACCACCGCGCACTCGAAGCGCTGGCACTGGGACCGTAGCCGCAGGGACCGGGAAGTCATCGACACACCCAACTCAACCCCCGCAGCCCCGCTCAGGACACCACCCCGCCGCCCGAACCATCCTAATCAACGACCCGCGGAGTACGGGACTAGCCTGCGGCGTCCCGTGGACGGGGTGTGCAGAGGTCCTGGGGCTTCCGCCAGGCACGGCTGCAAAGCTCCGCAGTATTCCCGGCACCCGCCTCGAAGCCGGCCGGATGTGGCCGGAGTTCGAACTCAGGGTCGGCCGTATCGCCGACCACCTCGACACCATCGACGACCGCGTCAACTACGCGACCAGGCGCCGAAGGCTGGCCACCTGGCACACGCCCGGCCGGGACTGGCAGGCCCTGTCCGGCGGCATCCCCCGCCTGATCAGGCTCCACCAACACGGCGACCCGGCCATCGGCACCGTCCTCGCGTGGAGCGAGGCCACCCAGGGCGAGCCCGTCCACAGCCCCCTGATGCGCGAACTTCGGCACCGCGGCACTGACTGCGCGACGCTCAGCCTGGAAGCCAAGCACCTTCGGGCGAAGCATCTGCGCGGCGCGCGGCTCCACCTGCGCCGACGGCTCGACACCTACGCATCACTGCTGGGCGCGGCCTGCGACCACGGGAAGGACCTCCAGGTGAACACCGACGACGTCCTGGCGACGGCCGAAACGGGCACAACGGCAGTGTCGGCTGCTGCCCGGTGACGCCTCCACGCGCGCCGGCCCGCGGCCTTGCCCCGCTCCCGGCAGACCCGCTCGAAGAGGACCCGGCGGGGCGGGGCCGCGTGAAGCGGCCGGTGAACTGCTTTCCGTGTCGGTGAGCACCTCGGCTGGGACCCGTGGAATCGCATGGCGCGCACGAATACGTCGGCCACCGCCCAGCCGGACGGCGTAGCCAGCACCTCTGAGAGGGTGTTCGGTAGGGGAATCCCCCAACTGTCCGGCTTTGATCGATACAGCGCGGACTCGATTCGATGATCTCGTGGCGGCCAGGTCCGTGTCCGCGATATTGATCAACCGTGACGGAACGACGCCGGTATCCCTCGGACCTGAAGGACGATCAGTGGCAGTTCATCGAGCCAACGCTGCTGCGATGGCGGGCGGCTCGCGGCGAGGGTCGCGAGCCGACCACCGGGCTGCGCGAGGTGGTGAACGCGATCCTCTACGTCGCGCGGACGGGTATCGCCTGGCGGTACCTGCCGCACGACTTCCCGCCGCACACCACCGTCTACGGCTACTTCAAGGTGCGCCACGAGGCGCTGTTCGACCGAGCGGAGGTGGAAGACCTCCGCCATCGGGCCGTCGCAGCGGCCTGATCGAAGATGGGGGCAGCCTGATCCGGGGAACGCCGGTGAGGGTGGAAAGCAGCCCCGACAACGCCGGGACGGTCCAGTACTACCAGATGGGCCGGGTCCGGCAATCGAGGCCAGAAGGTACAGCGAAAGCGAATCGGTGGTTGACGCTCCGTAAGAGCCGTGCCGACTCAAATCTGGTGGATATGGGTCGGTATGCAGTACTCGGTCGCCTGTTTTGAAGAGGGGGCCGTCTCCGAAGCCGTTCTCAATGGATGGCGAGGAGGCCACGACGAATGTCTGCGGCGTAGTCGTGGCGAAGCTGCCGGGGTACAGCCGGGTGCCTAACTGGCCGATCGGTCAGCAGTGAACGTGGGAACCACCTGTGGTCACCCTCCCGGGCGAGTGCCAGCTCGTCCGAAGGGCAGGCCCGTTGCCGGCTGACGGCCGCAGGTGGGGCGGAGGCCCCGTAGTACTCGGAGCACGCGAGAGGCGTGTACATGGGGAAGGGGGTCAGCAAGTCAACAGTGGAAGGACTGGAATGCCTGGAGGTCGCCGGTGAACACTGGTGCATCGGAGTTCGATGATGTGCTCTTCGGGGCCGAGCTGCGAGTACGGGAAATCCAGACCAAGCTGCACCGTTGGGCACTTGATGATGGTCATCGAAGGTTTGACGATTTGTTCAATCTCGTGTGCGATCCCGCGTTCCTAGTGGTGGCGTGGGCCCGCGTGCGGAGCAACAAGGGAGCCCGCACCGCAGGGGTGGACGGCCACTCGGCCCATTGGATTGAGGCGGCCGGGGTCGAGAAGTTTCTCGCCCGACTGCGGTTCTCGCTGAGGGACCGCAGTTTCCGCCCCTTACCGGTCAGGGAAAGGCTGATTCCCAAGTCGGATGGCAAGAAGCGCCACCTGGGGATCGCGACCGTGACAGACCGGGTGGTGCAGGCGTCCCTGAAGCTGGTTCTGGAACCAATTTTCGAGACGGACTTCCTGCCGTGCTCGTACGGGTTCCGGCCGAACCGGCGTGCCCATGACGCGGTGGCCGAGGTGCGCTACTTCACGTCCCGCTCGTACGAGTGGATTGTGGAGGGTGACATCAAGGCTTGCTTCGATGAAATCTCTCACTCGGCTCTGATGGAACGGGTGCGGAGAAGGATCGGAGACAAACGTGTTCTGGATCTGGTCAAGGCGTTTCTGAAGGCGGGCATCCTTGCAGAGGACGGTTCGCTGAGGCACACCGAGGCCGGGACTCCGCAAGGGTCGATCTTGTCTCCTCTGATGAGCAACGTGGCCTTGTCGGTCCTGGACGAGTTCATCGCCCAGAAACCGGGAGGTCCGTCCAGCAGTCAATGGCAGCGGCAGGTGCGCCGACGCCAGGGCCTGCCGAACTTTCGCCTGGTCCGCTATGCGGATGACTGGTGCCTTGCAATCCACGGCACCCAGGAGGACGCGGCAGAGCTGCGAGACGAGATCGCAGGGGTTCTCGGGGGGATGGGTTTGCGCTTGTCCCAAGAGAAGACCCTGATCACTCACATCGATGATGGTCTCAACTTTCTAGGATGGCGCATCCAGCGCCATCAGAAGAAGGGCGAGAACCGGCAATACGTCTACACCTACCCGGCCAAGAAGGCGCTCGCGTCTATCAGTCGGAAGGTAAAGACAATCTGCCGGGAAACGAACGTTGACCAACCGCTCGCGATCCTGCTACACCGGCTCAATCCGGTATTGCGAGGCTGGTGCGAGTACTTCCGCCCCGGCGTGTCGAGCAAGACCTTCGGGTTCCTGGCCGCAATTGTGTGGCGTCAGGTCTTCGCGTGGTTGCGCCGCAAACACGCCAGAAGCGGGTGGAAGGCCCTCCGTCGCCGCTACTGCGACGGCGGTTGGTGGCCCCACGACGGAGAGACCAAGCTCCTCCATACCGGATCGATCAGTACCACCCGATACCGGTACAGGGGAGCGGGGATTCCCTCTCCGTGGAAGGTCGCAGGATGACAACCAACCGGTTCTGAACGGGACTTGTGGAGAGCCCGTTGCTCAGTAATGGGCACGGCGGGTTCGGGAGGCGGCCTGGGGAAACGGGCTGGCCGCAAGGCCAGTACCGCGCCCCGGGCCGACCTTACGAGTGGGAGCGGGACGGCACAACCGAGCACATCCACGACACGCTCCGTGACCAGCTGCGGGCGAAGAAGGGCCGCCGAATCCTGCCGAGCGCCGCGATCATCGACAGCCAATCGGTGAAGGCCTCACCGAACGCGCCCGCCGACAGCCAGGGCTACGACGGTGGGAAGCGGGTCAAGGGCCGCAAGCGCCACATCGCCACCGACACCCTCGGACTGCTCCTGGTCCTGATCGTCACCGCCGCGGGCGTCCAGGACTCCGCCGGCGGCAAGCAGGTCCTGGACACCCTCACCGCCAAGTGGCCCACCGTGACCAAGACGTGGGTGGACGCCGGCTACAACAACGCCGTCGTCAAGCACGGCGCCGCCCTGTCCATCGACGTCGAGGTCGTGGCACGCGACAAGGAACAGAGAGGCTTCGTCGTGCAGCCGATCCGCTGGCGTGTGGAACAGACCTTCGGGATCATGTCCCGGTACCGGCGGCTCCACCGCGACTACGAGGAACTGCCGGACCGGTCACGCTCGATGATCCACTGGGCCATGGTCAACTCCATGACCAACCGCCTGACCGCCAGCCCGGACAGAACCGGGCAATACCTCCGTCCGAAACCACTCGCGGAAGCCTAAACCGGTATCGAACGCCCTCCCAGACTGCCGCGATCAGCTCTCAGCGGCGTACCGACGGCGCGAGAGTGCCACCAGAGTGACACCGGCGGCAAGAGCCGCGGCCGCGCCGCCGGCCTCCAGGCCGAGGCCCTCGCCCGCGCCGGTCGCGGCGAGCTGACCGGAGGCCGGAGCCGGGGTGGCGGCCGTGGTGGCGGCGACCCGCGCGGGCACCACCGCCGGGGCCGGGATGGTGCCAGCGGTGATGCTCACGACACCGGCGGGCTGGACGGGCTGCGCGGTCTGCCCGGTGCCGGTGTTCTGGGCCTGCTCCGGCCGCCGGACCGACGCGGTCGGCTTGGCGGCGGCCGCCGCGTTGCCCTCGTCCTCGGCGCGCGCCTTGTACTGGCCCTCCTTCAGGAACGCGACCACATCCTGCGGGGAGCCCTTCAACGCGGCGATCCCGGCCCTCTGGACCGCGGGGCCACCGACCGACAGGATCTGCGCCACCTTCACCCGGTTGTCGACCACGCGCGCGTCCGCGAGCCCGACCTCAAGGAAACGGCGCAGCTCGGCGGGCGTGCCGTCCAGGGCCTTCCGGGCCCCCTCCTGGACGCTCGGGCCACTCTCCCCGTCCGCGAGGACCGTGAGAATCTCGGCCCGGTCGTCCTCGGCACGGGCGACGTACTGACCCTCCTTCAGGAACTTGAGCACCTCCTCGGCCGAACCCCACAACGCGACCTCGACAGCCTTACGCACAGCAGGACCGGCATTGTTGTAGAGCTGGGCGACCTTCACCTTGTTGTCGCCCCAGCGCCTCTCGGCCAGCTCGACCTCAAGGAAGTGCCGCACATCCGTCGCGGTACCGGCGAGAGCCTCCTCCGCGCCCGCCCGAACAGCGAACCCCGACTCCTTGTCCGCCAGAATCCGCTCCACCTCGGCCCGGTCCTCGTCCTCGGCCCGGGCCGTGAACTGGCCCTCCTTCAAGAACCTGAGCACGTCCTCGTCCGAGCCCAGAAGCGCGACCTCGACAGCCTTACGCACAGCAGGACCGGCATTGTTGGCGAGCTGGGCGACCTTCACCTGATTGTCGCCCCGACGCTGCCGGACCAGCTCGACCTCCAGGAAGTGCCGCAGATCCGCCGCGGTACCGGCGAGAGCCTTCTCAGCCGCCTCCCGAACCCCAAGCCCCGACTCCTTGTCCGCCAGAATCCGCTCCACCTCGGCCCGGTCCAGCGCCTCCTGGGAATCGTGCTCCCCCGCCGCGTCGGACACCGTGTCCGGACCGGACACCCCCGCGGGCGCCGGCGGCTCGGCGGCGGAGGCCACCGACGGGAACAGCACGGTGGGAGCGAGCGCGGCCGCGGCGAGGACGACGGACACCTTGGGCAACTTCATCAAGCGAACCTGCTTCTTGAGCGGAGATCACGGGGAGAGATCGTGAACCCGGTCAGCATAGATCGTTTATGTGATCAGCACGCCAACATTCCGCCCGGGGCCCGGAGACACCGGTACCGCTCCACCGCTCCACCCGTGCGGGGTCCTTCCGAACCCCCAGCAGGCCTCCCGCTCCGCCCAGAAGACAGCGGCGGCGCTCGAACCCCACGCCCGCACCCCAGCGCCCGACACTCCCCTACCGAACCACAAACCGGAACAGCCCCGGCCGGCACCACAGATGACGGAAGCGATGCCATGGACGCCCTGGCCGCCGAGCGGGCCGGCTGTGGGGCGCGCGGCAGGCGCTGCTGGAGGCTGTCGCCCGGCACCGCCACGGTGGCCCCACGCCCTGGTGATGCCGAGTCAGCGGGCAGAGGCCGGCGGCCGGGTCTGGTGGGCGCGCTGGATGGCGTCCAGTGCCAGGTCCGCGGTCGGGTGGGTCCGGGGCCGGGAGAGCGCGTCGACGAGGAGTCTGGCGCCGTCCGGCTGGTAGAGGAGGGCGATCCAGCCGGCCCGTCCCCACGGCCCGTCGGGCAGCGGCGCGGTCCAGCCGACCGGTGTGCTGTCGTGGCGCAGCTGGAGGACGTCGTGGGCGTCGGGGGTGAGCCAGGAGCCGAGTTCCCAGCCGGGGCCGAGGGTGGGTTCCAGGTCGTCGAGGAGGTCGGGGAAGTCGAAGCGGTGCTCGGGGTCGGTGCAGGCCGCCCGCCGGGCCCGCTCGGCCGTGGCGGCGGCCGACCGGCAGGCCGGCTCGGGGGCGGTGTCCGGTTCGGGGGTGCGGGGGTAGGGGTGGGTGGCCGCTCGGCGGGGACGGGGGGCGGGGTTTCGCCTCGCGGGGCGTTTGTCTCGCCCGGGACGGCGTCGTCGTTGTCCGGGGCGTCGTCGTGGTCCCAGTGGTCGATCCGCTCGCGCGAGCGGGCGACGAGGCGCTCGTGCTCGCCCAGGTCGGGCCAGCGGGCCTTGTCCCGGATGTCCTGCGCGGCCATGTGGGCGCGGGTGCCGTAGGCGGGCAGTACCTTGGCCGGCTGCGCGAACGCCGCGGCCGGATCGGCCGCGTCGGTCTCCTGGAGGAAGCGGGTCAGCCGGCGGCGCGGCGCGTCCGCGGTGCCGAGGAGGTGGCGGCCGTCCTCGCCCCACCGGTCGTCATCGGCCGGTGCGGCAGGCCCGGGTGGGGTGGGCCCTGGTGCGGAGGCAGGCGCGGAGGCCGGTGCGGCTTCGCGGGTCTTGGCCTTGGCGCGGTCGGCTTTGCTGCGCAGGAGCGGGAGCAGTACCGCGCGGGGCGGCCGGTGCGGGCCTTCGGCACCGGATTCGGACACTGGGGCCGGGCGCACACCCGGGTCCGGTCTTCGCCGTCGGCCGGCTGGTCGGCGGCGGGCGGCGCGGCGCCGGTCATGCCGGGATCGTAGCCGTCCAGGCCAGACCCGCACCGGGGTTTCACCCCGGTGCGGGTTGCGGGGCGCGAGCCGAACTTCCCCGGGCACGGGCCTGGTCGAACGGCGGTGGCGAGGCGCGGCCTTGTCCGTCAAGGTGTTCTACGAGCCGCGTACGGCGTCCGTGAGGACACTCGGGTACTTCAACTCCCGTCTTCCCGAAGGGAAGTAGGGGTACTTGAAGGTAACCACCCTGCTTCGCATAGCGTGCCTGCGTGGCCTTGAGGGTGCATGACACCCGCGGGGGATCCGTGGCGATCACTCGTGTCGGATCCGCTGGGGCGAGGTCTCGGCGCACGGTCGAGCGGCCGGTCCCGGCATGGCCGGCCGCCCGGTGCGGCGGGATCCCGAGGGCTCCTTCGCCGCGGAGAGTGTGCGGCTGTGGCGCGGAGCACCGCACCGTCGCGTTCGCACACCGGGCGGCGTTGCCTGCCCGTCCGCGGCGCCCCAGGCCTGCCCGCCCCGGGTTGCCGCGCGCTCCAGACCGGCCACGGTGTCGTGAAATCGAGAGAGAGGAACATCATGAATCCGTCTTCCCCGAGAGCTCGATCAGGTGTCTTGAGACTGCTGCTCATGTCCCTGGTGACAGCCCTCCTCGCCGTCGGCGTATCCGTCACTCCCATGACAAGTGGCACGGCGCACGCCGCGGAGTTCGCCGGGAACCCCTGCCCCGCCGCGGAGAGCATGTACTGCACACGGCTGTTCCTGGACGGCGGCGTCGCGCTGGGCGTGGATACCCAGCGCTCCCAGGAGAACCAAGTGATGCTGACGCCTCTTGGCAGCGGCCCGAACAGGGCCTGGCGGCTGACTCCGAACTGGGACAACGGAACCTTCCGGATTCAGAACGTTTCACTGGGCAAGTGCCTGTCGACTCCCAATAACAAGTTCCTTACCTTCCGCGACAAGGCGCCGGTGTATCTGGAATCGTGCGGCGCCGACCATGCGCAGGACTGGTACGCCCATCCCACACCCACCGGGTTCATGATCCGAACCACGTACTCGAATCTGTGCTTCTACCCCAACAGCTCGAACATCAGTCCCGGAGTACCGACTCTTGTGTACAGCTGCAAGGGCAACGAGGCGCAGTCGTGGGAGGTCCCCTTCGGTCACGAGGCGAACAAGCCTCCCGTGCGCGGTCCGCGGCAACTCGCCATAACGTACGCGACCAAGGTGTGCCAGGATTCACCGAAGAGGTGCTCGTGGGACATGGAGTCGGAATCCCCGGCGGAAATGCTGCCGGAATCCTGCGAGTCGATTGCGTGGCGTAACAATGGCCCGGAGGACGCTACTCACACATTTGTGGTGACCAACACGAATGGGTGGTCTCACGAGATGGGTTCCGAGATCGAGCTGGGGTTGGAGACCGGTGCGCTGTCATCACTGATCGCCAAGGTCAGTGTCAAGGTGAAGTTCTCCTTCAAAAAGGTCTGGTCCGGTTCGCAAGCGGTCGGAAACCAGATGAGCGGAAAGGTGCGTCCCGGGGAATACGGCTGGGTCACGCTCTCCAGGGCCGCCACGAAGATCACCGGGACCTGGACATTCAGCGTCGGCGATCTCCCCTGGACCACCAGGGACACGATCGCCATGCCGATGATGAGCGACGCCAAGGGTCAGCCCAGCCTCTACATCGTCAACTCATCCCCGAAGCCGCCCGTCTGCGTGTAGGGCCGCAGGCACCCATGGCCGCCGGACACACCCGATTCGGTGGGACACCCCACGGGCGGCCCCAGCGAATCGGGGCACGGCGGGCGGGCCTGGGACAGCGACGGCCGAGCCGTGCCGTAGTGCTTGTCGAAGCTGAGCAGCGCGGGCCTGGTCAGCCGCCAGGCGAGGGCGGCGTGGACGCGGTCCGCCAGGCCGAGTCGCGTTCCCAGGTGTCGGCGCATCAGTTCCTCCGCCTCCGTGAGGAGCGGGCCGTCGATGGCGGCGATTGGGATCCGGCCGTCCACGGCGGCTCGTTCCCCGGCACGGGTGTGGAGCAGGTGGTCCAGCTCGGCCAGGACCAGCGGCGAGACGATCAGGATCTTCGGCACGTTCAGTGCCTGGACGCCGGCCGTTGCAGGTCGTCGCGCGCGTTGAACACCGCCAGCAGCACTCCCGTGTCGGCCACCGCGAACACCGGCGCGGCCGTCCCGGTCACCGGCCGAACCCCTCGGCCAGGCACTGGTCCGCTCGCGTGGCGAGGTCCGACGGGCCTCGAAGAGCGCCCAGTCCGCGAACCGCGACTCGCCGATCGTGGTGGTCGGAAGCTTCAGCGCGCCGGCCGCGTATTCCAGGGCCAGTGCCTCGGCGGGGCGGCCCAGCACGGCGGCCGGCTCGCGCAGCGCGGCCGCTCCCGTGCCGCCGACCGTCACCCGCGCGGGGATCGGCCGCTCCGGCGGGTGTGGCCGGCGGGTGTGGGTGTGCCTGTGTGGCTTTGTTCACGAGATCGGACAACGCCTGTTCATGACTTCGGGAGGCGCGTCAGCCGTGTCGTGTTCGATGTTCATGACTTTGGACAGCACCTGCGCGAGGAAGGCGGCTGTGGGTGTCGGTCGGACGCGGTGCCCGATGTAGTCGATGCTCCGCAGGCCCGGGTGACTGGGTCAGTCGTCAGGTGTGTTGAGGCCGGTGATGGCCGTGGCGATTTGATTGAGGCGGGTTGGGTCGAGGGAGTAGAGGACGTAGTAGCCGTCGCGTCGTGTGGTGGTCAGTCCGGCCTGGGTCATCTGCTGGAGGTGGCGGGAGATCACGGATTGCGACAGGCCGAGGAGGGTGGCGAGTTCCTGGGTGCTGCGGCTCTGGGCGGCAAGGCAGGCGGCGATCTGCAGGCGTGGCGCGGCGGCCAGGGCCCGTAGTGCGGCCAGGAGTTCTTCCTGGCTTGCGGGGCGTGGGACGGAGGCCGGGGTGAGGGGCAGTGCCGGGTAGGTGATCCGGAGGGGCCAGGGGGCGTCGCATGTGACACGGACGTGGGGCCACACGTAGTGGCTCGCCGTGAACGTCACCGGGCGGGTGGGGGTGACGGAGATGTCGTGGTCGTGTGGGCGGTCCAGGCGCAGGGTCCGCTGTGCGGGGTCGACGCGGATCTGCGGCACCAGGGTACGGAGCATCGGGAAGACGCCCTGATGGGCGATCCGTCGTCCAGCACCGGCGATGGCCTCGTAGAGGGTGGGTTCGACGCCCTGCCATTCCTCGGCGAAGGCGGCGCTCCAGTAGTTCTCCAGTGCGGTGAGCGCGCCCTCCAGGATCGGCAGGGGGTCGGTGAGGACGGCGCCCAGCCGTGCGGCCCGGCCGGGGTCGCTCTGCCGCAGCTCGGCCAGGGCGGCGTCCCGTGTGATGGTGTCCTCGACCAGGTCGCGACCGTCGTAGCGGGTGGTGTCGACGAGGGTCTGGGCGAGCTCGGCGGCCAGCTGCCCGGCCGGCAGGGCACGCACCGCCGAGAGCTGGTCGCCGAAGTCCGCGTCATGATCGTCCGCCCGGCATTCGAAGAAGGCCGGGATGTAGTCGGCCACCACGAAACCGTGCTCGCGCATCTGCCGGCGCAGCGCCGCGGGAAGGAGGCGGCAGCGCCGAACCCAGGGCACGTGCAGGGCATGGTGTCCAGGATCGGCCAGCGCGTGCCAGGAATGGACCGCTTCGAGCAACGGGGAGACGGAGAACGCGAGATCCTCGGCGGCCGTCTCGGTGAAGCGCATCGAGATCACGATTGCATGATTTCACAATCAGTTGATCGGACGCTTCCGGGTCGTTCAGGCTCCTGGGACCCCCGATCCCCTCTGGAGCCTGGCCACACGCCGTACACCCTGCGGTCCCGGCCCGGCTGCCCCGCGCCCACGTCACACTCCCGCACCGACAGCCCCCGTCCCAGGCCCTACAGCCCACGGGGCGACCCAACGCACAGCGACGACACCGTGCCGAACCGGCACCACACACGAACCAAGGAGGTAACCGGCCCATGGTGTCCACCTCTGACCTTGTGGCGTTCGCCGCGATGTCGCTCGTCGTGATCGCCGTCCCGGGACCCAGTGTCCTGTTCGTGATCGGCCGCGCCCTCGCCCACGGTCGCCGCACCGCCCTGGCCACCGTCCTGGGCAACTTCCTGGGGTGCTACGCGCTGGTGCCCGCCGTGGCCCTGGGCCTGGGCACCCTGGTCCAGGACTCGGCCACGACCCTCACCGCGGTGAAACTCGCCGGAGCCGCCTACCTCGTCCACCTCGGCATACAGGCTCTCCGGCGGCGCGATCGCCTGCGCGCGGCCATGACGGTCACGGACGAGGAACGCAGCGACCTGCGCACGGTCCTGGACGGATTCCTCGTCGGCGTCACCAACCCGAAGTGCCTTGTCTTCCTCGTCGCGGTCCTGCCACAGTTCGTGAACCACGACGCCGACCGCATCCCACTTCAGATGATGGTCCTTGGCCTCGTCCCGGCCGTCATCGGCCTGCTCTGCGACAGCCTGTGGGGCCTGGGCGCCTCCGCCGCCCGCACCTGGTTCGCCGGCTCGGACCGCCGCCTCTCGCTGCTCGGCGGCGCGGGCGGAGTTGCACTGATCTGCCTGGGCATCACAGTCGCCGCGACCCGCCACTGACCTCCCCCGGCCACACTGCGCCGCCGCGGGGCGCTGCCCGCTGTCGTGCTCCGCTCGATTCCAGACGAGGTGGCGATGCCTCTCGAATTCGTGAACAAATGCTGCCGCCGCATTCCGTGAACAGAGCCATGGCCGATCAGGACCGGAGGGAACGGGTCGTTGCCCGCTCGCGGGTCGGCGAGGTGCTGGCCCCGGGCGGCGACGGTATTGCCACCCCGGAGGCCTCCGAGGACATGCGGGATCCGGAACCGCGGCTGGTTCAACCCGAGCCGCCGAAGGCAGCGGCGAAGCCGAAGTCGGTGGTACCGATGTGGCGCTTGGGGCTGGCGGTGTCGGCACTGTCGGTGGACTACCAGCACATCGTGCGGGTCCTGGCGGACCGGAAGCGACTCGACCAGTAGACCAGCCACACGAACGCCTCACCCGACTCGGCATCCGCTGGGCGTAGCGGGGCCGGTCGAGGTGCAACGCGCCCGCGGGAAGCGCTCCAGGTCGTCTCTGACCGCTCTGCCCGCCGCGTCCGAGGAACGCGGCGGGCAGAGCCGTACCCGGACCCCCTGGAGGCCCTTCCGGGCCGCCCCGTCCTCAACGCCACGCGTGGCCGGCCCCAGCCGGGCGCGGAAGTAACAATTCCCCTACAAGGCAACATAATGGCAAACAGAATGTCTTGTTCGCGTCAAGAATGCCTATCGGGCTGCACTGGACCGAAATCCAGCCGCGCCGAGACAATACGCAACTAGCAATAGACCGAAGGGAGTTACAAATCCATGGAGGGGTCGCGGACCCCGGATGGAGGAGAAGGACCAGTGATCAAGAAGAGGATCTTCGGAGCGGTGGCTGGCAGCCTGTTCGCGGTGACGGCACTCGCGGTGCCTGCGGCGAGCGCGACCACTGCGGCGGCGCCCGACGCCACGGTGTCGATCAAGGCGTGCTCGCCCTGGAACGACTACCGCAGCGAGGGCGGCGGCAGCGGCCAGATGTGCGACGGCAACCACGCCACGGGCACGATCTACGACGCCAAGGCCGACGGGCGATGTGTCTTCATCAAGTTCTACTACATCGGGGGCGGCGAGCCCGCTCAGAGCCTCCAGGTGGGTGGGGCGGGTACGACCAGGTACATCGATGTCTGGGCCGCGCCCAACAGGCAGTTCAACGGCGAAGTCTCCGCGGAATGGCGTAGTTGCTGAGAAGGCCACCGGGTTGTGCCACCCCTACCCCGCGGCGGGAGCGAACCCGCCAAGGAACCAGGGCCGCACAGCCCCTCCCCCACAGACGACCAGGAGCATCACAAACTGCCAGCCGGAACCGCCGCCAAGGTGGGGACGACATACTCCGGGCCCGACAGGCGGACCGCCTCGGTGGCCGAGCCAGGCGCCCACGTCGAGCCGGTCCCGACGGCGACCGCGGGGCGGTCGAGGTGAGGCCCGGGGTATGGATCTCCACCACCAAGAGCCGCCGGGCCAAGCTGACCGAAGCGCGGCTCGACCAGCTCACCGCACTCGGGCTCCACCGGCGCTGACCCGTCCTGCCGTCGTGCCCGCTGGAGACGCTCCAGGCCGTCTCTGACCGCTCTGCCCGACGCGTCCGACGAACGCGGCGGGCAGAGCCCTACCCACGCCTTCTGGACCGGCCGCGCCCTCACCACCACACGCGCCCGGCCCCAGCCGGACACCGAAGAAGAAAGGCCCGCCACAGGCGCCGGTACGACCTGTTCCAGTCCGGCTCGATCCGCCACATCGCGTCCAGCACGGTGAGCTTCGTGTCCTGGGCGGCCGTCAGCTTCGCGTTCTTGCGCTGGCGCCCGACCCAGGCGCCGACCGCGTGGCCGTCGAGCTTCTCGGCGGCCGGCACCACCAGGTGCCCGTGGGTCCGGGCCCAGGCGCGGGCGTGGGCGTAGCCGCGCTCCCAGGCACGGGCGGGGGCGTAGCCGCGCTCCCAGGCACGGGCGTGCTTGTCCCAGATCATGCCGAGCCGGTCGAGTTCGTGGATCCGCACCGGGGCGAGCAGGCCCGCGCCGTGGAGGTGGCGCCGGCGGTCGAGCCAGGAGATCAGCGCGCCGTCGCGGGTCTTGTCGGTGGGGTCGAGGTGGTGGTGCCCGGTGTGGAACACGGCGGCCAGGGCGAACATACGCTGCCACTTGGTGGCGCGCGGGTTGAAGGCGCGCAGCCTCACGGTCCGGAGGATCTGGGCGGCGTGCTTGCGGGCGTCGATCCGCAGCCACTCCACCGGCGACTCCGGCGCATCTGGCTGCTCGGCGCCCCCGGACCGGCCTCGGTGTCCGCGGCCTCGCCGGCGTCGGCGTCCGACACGGCAGTGTGGTCCTTCTCGCCCGCCCGCTTGGTGCGCAGCTCGGTGATGCGTCCGACGACGCGGGCGGCGAGGGCGGCCAGGGCCCGCAGGACCCGCCAGATGGTGCGGAACGAGCCGGCCTCGATCTCGTCGTCGGCCTCGGCCTTCACGGCCTCCCCCGCCTCACACACCTTGGCCGGGTCGACCGTGGTGGTGTCGTCGCCGATGGAGGGGGTGGGGAGGTAGACGGGGATGATGACCCAGGAGACCTTGCCGTGCCGGTAGGACTGGCGCAGCGCCCGGCCGACGGCCTGGACGATGTCGATGACGCTCGACTTGGGGTCGGCGAAGACGATGGCGTCCACGGCGGCCACGTCGATGCCCTCGTTGAGGAGCCGGCTGTTGCAGATGACGCAGCACTCCTCCCCTTCCTCGCCGGGCCGCTCGCCGGTGGTGGCACTGAAGGTCGCGAACGCGGCCCTGCGCTCCGAGAGGCGGTCGGAGCCGGCCACCGCGAGCGCGGTCACCCGCTCGGGGCGGTCCGAGTCCGGGAGCAGCTCCGCGGTGGCGTTCATGGTCGCGGCGAACTCCCGGGCGGCCGTGACGCGGGAGTGGAAGGTGATGACGCGGCGCAGCCGCAGGTCGGCGACGGCGCGCAGCACCGCGATCTGCAGGGCCAGGCGCAGCAGTTCCTCGTTGGAGCGCTGGGAGCGCAGGTCGGCGACGGCGGGCAGGTTGAGGAGTTCGCGCAGGTCCTCGTCGGTGACGACCGGGACCAGGACGCGGTAGTCGGCGAGGTAGCCGTGTTCGATGCCCTGGCCGAGGGTCCAGGTGAACGCCGTTTCGCCGTAGCCGCGGGTGTCCGTCATGGAGCAGAGCGCGGGCAGCTCCTGGCTGTCGGCGTCGGCGGTGAGGTCAGCCAGGCCAGGCATGAGAACGCCGAGCGCCTCAGCTAGTCGAGAATTCGCTCCACAGTCGAGCACCCGAAGCGAAGGCAAAGACTTCAGGCAACGTCGAAAAGAAAGCGGCATCACCGTTCCCAACCCAGAAGTACCGCCTTGTCGGCGACTCGTGGTCCCACACCATAAAGATCCCCACCGAGCCATCTCGATTCACCGAGATCGGTGCGAGAACCGCGTCCTCGGCAAGCCCTTCGTCAACGTGAACATCGATACTGATAACGATGTCACGAAACCGAAGCGCGCGAATTAGAATACTACTGGATGGCCAGTCTTGCCATCCCATGATCGGCATTCCCGCATAGAAGTTTTCCATACCGTCCGAAAACTCCAAGAACTCGCGGTAGCCCGGCTCGATCGGCTGCCTCAGCCACCCCGCGAGCTCTGTGATCTGACTCGCACTGGCCGACGCCCGCAGCCCAGGGGGTGCCGCCAAAGGAGATTCTGGGTCGGATCGGTGGTCATCGTTCCTTGCAGCCACAAGTCTTTCGATCCACTCGTTCAACTCACACCCATCTCTTCCATCATCAATAATTCATCATCGAGTAATTCTACAAATTCCGTAGTCGCCAGCCTCTACGGTTCCTCGAATATGCTCAGTTGTATATGTAGCAGGGGTCTTATTGACGCCAGCATACAGGAACTCAGTGGGCTGGTATCCTTCGAGGTATTTGTTGGCATAGGCTCCGACAAGAGAGTTTACATTACCGTCCTGCTGGTGCCAGCAGTACGGGGAGAACTTTCCGGACCATGTAGTATCTGGGAGATGACCAGCGACCTTTCCGTTGTATTCATATGGACCCCCCGCCACTTCCTTGATGTGGAGCTCCTTGTATTTCTCGGCAAGGTCAGCCAGCGCGATCGGCTTTCCAGAACGATCAAAGTCTACAATCTCCTTACTGGGAGAGACTCTCCCCTTGACCGACCAATAGCTCGACACCGCATTCAGTGCAGCAATATGGTCTTTCAGTTCATCAATCTGGTCTTGACTCGCCCCTTCGGGAGCGCGGAGGCAGACAATACCGGATAGTCCACGCTGCTGCCTGGTCTTGTTCAGGTGGGTGGTGCAGTCGTCGTTCTGATTGCTGTTCGTAGCGCCATTTCCGCTGTCCGGATTGGCACCCGGAGCGGGAAGTGTGTCGGCATCTTGGTCGGGACTGGCGTTCTGGGTGGTCGTCAGCTGGTTCAGAAGGTCGATGACGTTGTAGATCGCAGAGATGATCTTGAGGACGTCGCCAGGCTTCGGGGACACCCAGTCAGGCTGGGGAATGGGCCGTTCCACGGTTGCCTTGGTCGGATTCCAGGGGAGCTTGACGTCCTGGTCTTCCTTCTTCTTGGGCTCGACGTGGCGCGGGCCTCGAGGGGCCTTGCAGACTCCGCAGCCACCACCGCCACCGCCACCGCCGCCACCGCCGCCACCGCCGGGGCCCGGTCCGGGAGCGCCGCCGCCAGGGGGGTCGACAGGCACACCGACCGGGCGGGGGCGGGCGGCTGCACGCGCGCGGGCCGCCGCCTTCTCCACCGCGATGTCGTCGACGTAGGTACTGGAGGCCGCGTAGGAGGCAGTCGCGCTCCCACTGCCCGCGGCGCTGGACGAGCTCAACTGCTCATGGGCCCAGTTCCACGTGTTGGTGGCGCCGTTGACCGTGTTGTTGACCACCGTACTGAGAGCGGCGCTGTTGTTCCCGAAACCCCCGATGGTGACGCTCGCTGTCACGCCCAGAGCGATCACCACACCGTTGCCGGCACCTTCGTGGCCCATCTCCGCCATGTGCCCCGAGGGGTCGGTGCCGCCCAGCGGGTCGCCGTTGGCGTAGGTGTAGCGGTTGGCCTGGACGGAGGGGCTGGGGTCGAGCTGCCAGGAGTCGCGGCTGGTGAAGGAGCCGGTGCCGGGGCGGTACCAGCGGGCGGCCATGTTGACGTCGCCGCTGTCGGGGTCGGTCCAGCCGGACTGGTAGCCGAGGCTGGAGCGGGTGCCGGTGGTGGTGACGGGCTTGCCGAAGGGGTCGTAGGTGGTGGCGCCGGTGACGGCGGTGCCGTCGGCGTTGAGGGTGGCGGTGGCGTCGGTGTGCCGGTCGGTGCGGATCCGCAGGTTGGCGGTGCCGTCGGTGGCGCCCAGCAGGCTTCCGGCCGCGTCGCGGGCGTAGCTCCAGGTGCCGTCGCCCGTCAGGTTGTTGGAGCCGCCGTCATAGGTGAACTTGGCGGCGTTTCGGCTGGTGACGCGGTCGAGTCCGTCGTAGGTGTAGGTGGTGGTGCCCTCGGTGATCAGGCGGCCGAAGGCGTCGTTGGCGAGGGTGTCCTGCTTGAGGCCGGTGGTGACGGCGGAAAGGGTGCCTCGCGGGGTGTAGCGGTAGGTGCTGGTGCCGTCCGAGAGCAGGCGGTTGCGTTCGTCGTACGTGGCGGTGGCGGTGCCGTCGCCGGTGCGGTTGCCGGCCGCGTCCCAGGTGTAGGCGGTCGTGGTGGTGTCCGCGGTCCACGAGGTGAGTCGTCCGGCCAGGTCGTAGCCGTAGCGGTTGTCGCGCACCGGGTCGGTGACGGTGCCGCTGACGCTCTTGCGGGTGAGGCGGTTGTCGAGGTCGTACTCGTACGCGGTGCCGGTGAGCGGGGCGGCGGTGTCGGCGCCGACGAGCAGCTGGTCGCCGGCGAGGCGGCCGAGCGGGTCGTAGCCGAGGCGGCGCTGCGACATGGTCTTGAGCTTGGTGGCGTCGGCCGGATCGGGCGCGACGTAGGACTGCTTGGCCAGACGGCCGTCGCCGTCGTAGCCGTACCGGTTCTGGGTCCCGGTCCGGGGGTTGTACGCCCAGTCCAGTTGGCCGTCGGCCTGGTAGCCCATGAGGGTGTCGCCGGTGTCCTTGTCCCAGCGCTTGGTCAGGCGCCCGTCGGCGTCGTACTCCCAGGTCTGGGTGGCGGCGTTCAGGTCGGTGCCGGCCTTGATCAGCAGGCCGCGGTCGTTGTAGGCGTAGTTCTGGCCGGTGAGGGAGGCGGAGTTGTGCCGGACGAGGTGTCCGGCCTTGTCGTAGGCCAGTTCACGGTCGCTGGTGGACGCCTCGGCACCGGTACCGCCCTCACGGACCAGACGGCCCGCAGGATCGTAGGCGCTGGTGCGCACCACGCCCCCGGGTTCGGTCCGCTTCACGGCCTGGGCGGCGACATCGTAGGCGGTGGTCCAGGTACGGTCGGCCGCTGCCGGCTGCGCGGCGGTGACGGGCTCGATCGTCGACTCGGGCAGGCCCCACGGGTTGAAGGTGTAAACGGTGGTGTTGCCCTTGCCGTCGGTCAGGCGGGTCCGGTTGCCGGCCGCGTCGTAGCCGAACGTGGTGGTGATGTTCTGGCCGGCGGCGACCGGCTCGGTGAGCCGGACCGCGCGGCCGAGCGCGTCGTAGGCGGTGCTGGTGACGGCGCCGGTGGCCGGACTGGTCGAGGAGACCACCCGGCCTTCGAAGTCGAACCCGGTCGTGGTGGTGCGCAGGAGGGTGCCGGCGGGGTCGAGGTCGTCAGTGGTGGTGGGGTTGCCGAGGGCGTCGTAGTGGGTGCGGGTGGATTCGCCGAGGGGGGCGATGGCGCGTGTGGGGCGGCCGGCGGTGTCGTATTCAAGCTTGCTGGTTCGGCCGAGGGGGTCGGTGGTGGTGGCCGTCTGGCCGGCGGGGTTGTAGGTGGCCGTGCTGGTGCTGCCGGCCGGGGTGGTGAGGGCGGTCTGGTTGCCGGCGTCGTCCCAGGTGAACTTGGTGGTGAGGTTCTGCGGGGTGGGTTCGCGTTCGACGGTGGTGGCGGTGAGGGCGCGGCCGAGCTGGTCGTAGGTGGCCTCGGTGCGGGCGCCGACCGGGTCGGTGGCGGAGAGCGGGAGGCCGGTGGGGGTCCAGGTGGTGGTCCAGGTGGGCGGGTTGTCGTCGACGGGGGGCTGGAGGCCGCCGAGGGAGTTGGGTTCGACGAGCCGGCTCTGGTGGCCGAGACGATCGTAGGAGTAGGTGGTGCGCCGGCCGGCCGGGTCGCTGGCGGCCGCCACGCGCGAGAGCTTGTCGTACTCGACGCGGCTGGTGGCGGTGAGCGGTGTGGTGGTGCCGGGCGGGGTGTAGTCGGGCAGGGTGGCCGAGGTGGTGCGGCCGAGCTTGTCGACGGTGGTCCGGGTGACGCGGCCGAGCGGGTCCTTGGTGGTGACGGCCTCGCCGAAGGCGTTGTAGCCGGTGGTGACGGTGGGACGGGTGGTGGTGGCGGCCGCTCCCCCGCTCTCGGCCAGGATCTGCGGGGCCGTGGTGGTGACGGCGCGGCCGAGGATGTCGTACTGGTGGGTGGTGGTGTGGGCGGCGGGGTCGGCGCCCGGGGCGTTGCCGTTGGGTGAGGTGCTCGCGGTGAGGAGGCCGCGCTGGTCGTAGGTGAAGGTGGAGACGGCGGTGGGGCCGCCCGTGGAGGAGGAGAGCTGGGTGCGGGTCAGGCGGCCGGCCGGGTCGTAGGTGTTGGTCTGGACGCTGTTCTCGGTGTCGCTGACCTTGAGGGTGGTGGAGGTGACGCGGTCGTCGGCGTCGTAACCGGTGGTGATGGTGCGCTTGAGGCCGGCCGGGTCGAGGACGCTCTGGGTGACGCGGCCCGCGGTGTCGACGGTGTTCACCGTGGTGGTGCGGCCGCCGCCGGTGACGCGCTTGGTGAGCTGGCCGGCGCCGTCGTACTCGTCGGCCTCCAGCACGATGGGACGGGTGGAGCCGTCGGCCTGGGTGACGTCGCGCGCGGTGGTGGTGGCGGGCAGGCCGTCGTCGAAGTAGGTGTAGGAGGTGGTGGCGCCCATCGCGTCGGTGACGGAGGCCAGACGGCCGGCCGGGTCGTAGGCACGTGATTCGACGGTGAGGTCGCGGGTGCCCAGGCCGTCGCCGTTCCAGCCGTTGACGATCGTGGTGGCGAGCTGGCCGCGCGGGGTGTAGGTGTGGCGGGTGACCTGGCCGAGGGCGTCGGTGACGGAGGCACGGCGGCCGAGGCTGTCGTAGCCGTAGCGGGTGACGGCGCCCTCGGCGTCGGTGTCGGTCTCGGCCCGGCCGGCCGGGTCGTAGGTGCTGGAGGCGGTCCGGGAGCCGTCGGTGCCGAGGATGTCGGTGGTGGTGGTGCTGGTGGGGCGGCCGTCGGCGTCGAAGACGACGGTGACCCTGGTCCGGTGCTCGGCGCCGGAGACCGCGTCGGTGACCTTCGGCCCGGTCTGGGTGGTGAGGCGGCCGAGGTCGTCGTAGGCGTAGGCGGTGGTGACGCCGGCGGGCTGGGTGTCGGAGGTCTCGGTCGCCGAGATCTTGCGGCCGGCCGTGTCGTAGGCGTAGGTGAACGTCAGTCCGCTGGGCAGGACGGCGCCGGCGACGTCGCCGGAGGAGCGGTAGGTGTAGGTGGTGACGGCGCCGCCGGCGGTGGTCTCGGTGGCGAGCAGGCCCGGCGGGGTGGTGCCGCCGCCGACGGCCGGTTCGGCGCCGGTGGTGTAGGAGGCGTGGGTGGCGCGCCCGTCGGGGCGGGTGGTGGTCTCGGGCAGGCCGAGGGCGTTGTAGGAGACGGTGGTGCGGTAGGTGTCGTCCGTGGGGCCGGCGGAGCGGGCGTCGCGGGTCTCGGTGGGCTTGTCGTTGCGCGGGTCGCGCGGGTTGTCCTGGTTGTGGAAGTAGCTGGTGTACGAGGTCCAGCAGGAGTCGGCGTCGCGGCAGGTGGTGAGGGAGAGGGTGTTGCCGCGCTCGTCCTGGCCGCTGACGGTGGTGTGTCCGTTGGGGTCGGTGACGGTGTGGACGAAGCCGCCGGTGTCGTAGGTGTAGCTGGTGGTCCCGCCTCCCGCGTCGGTGCGCGAGATCAGGCGGCCTGCGTGGGTGGCGTCGTGGATGTCGGTGGAGGCGTTGCCGGCCGGATCGGTCAGCGTCACCCTGGAGGCCAGTTCGGTGGCCGAGGTCTGGGAGCGGGCCTGGTAGTGCGCGGCGACCCGTTCCGGGCTGAGCGGGTGCTGGTAGAACGCGACCTCGTCGATCTGGCCTTCGAACCAGGACCAGCCTCCGTTGCCGCCGGGCATCGTGCCGGTCCAGCCGCCGCCGAGGTAGGTGCGGTTCATGTTCAGGTGGTTGACGGTGCCGGTGGCGGTGCCGACGAGGGCGCCGTCGAGGTAGAGGGACTGGGCGCCCTGGCCGGCGCTGATCACGGCGTGGTGCCAGGAGCCGTCGTTGACCGCGCCGCCGGAGGTGATCGGGGCGCCGTCGATCCCGTAGAAGAGGCCGCGGAGCCTTCCGTCGGAGCCGACGTACAGGACCGGAACCGTGCTGTACGGCGTGGCGCCCATCGGTTCGCTCTGCTCGGACAGGATGACTCCCGCGCTGCCGGTGCGGAACCAGAGTTCGGCGGCGAGGTCGGTCTTCGACTGGAGGACCGGGGTGGGCAGGTCGACGTAGGAACCGCTGGTGGCGTTGAACTCGGCGGCGTGGCCGTCGCCGGGGCCGAACACCCCGGTGGTACCGGTCCTGACGGCCGGGGCGTAGCTGCCGTTGGCCTTGAGCGCGGCGACCTCGCTGGCGGCGGTGGTGGCGCCGCTCTCGTCGAGGTGCCAGAAGCCGGCCGGCGCGTCGGTGACGACCGAGCCGCGGTAGCCGATGCCCTGGCCGGCGACCTGCGCGCCGCGCGCCCGGTAGTGGGCGACGACATCGGCCTCGCTCAGCGGGTGCTGGTAGACGGCGACCTCGTCCATGGTGCCGGTGAAGTGGCTGATGTCGCCGGGCGCGGCGGGCCACATGCGGGCGTAGCCGGCGCCGAGGTAGGTGTGGGTGTTCTGCTGGTGGTCGAGAGTGCCGCTCTGGACGCCGACGGGCTTGCCGTCGAGGTAGAGGGTCTGGGTCGGGCCCTGGGTGGAGAGGACGGCGTGGTGCCATGAGCTGTCGTTGACAGGGTGTTCGGACTGGACGCTGGTCGTGCCGCCGTAGAAGCGGCCGCGCAGTTTCCCGTCGTCGCCGATGTAGAGGACGGGTGTCCAGGTGCCGCCGGGGCCGGCCGGGTCGTCGATCTTCTGGCTCTGGTCGCCCAGCAGCACGCCGGGGCGGTCGGTGTTGAACCAGAGTTCGACGGCGAGGTCGGTCTTGGCGTGCAGGACGTCCTGCGGGATCTCGACGTAGGAGCCGGCGCCGCCGTCGAAGCGGGCGGCGGTGTCGTCGGTGGGAGCGAACACGCCGGGAGCGTTCTTGGTGACGCCGTCACCGTAGGTCCCGGACAGGCCGGTCCCGGTGTCGCTGGCGGCGAGGGCGCCGTCGCGCTCGCCGAGCCGCCAGAAGCCGGCCGGGTCGGAGGTCTTGACGGCGTTGCTGTAGAGGAAGGAACCGCCGGTGAAGGAAGGGTCGGAGAGCTTCCAGTCGCCGCCGGACGCGTCCGTGATCTTGGCGGCGCGTTCGCTGACCGGGTCGTAGGTGACCTGGGCGCTGGTGCGGCCGGTGGGCAGGACGGTCTTGGTGAGCTGGGCGCCGGAGCGCAGGGCGTAGTGCTCGGCCACCGTCCGCTCGGTGAGCGGGAAGTCGTAGACCGCGACCTCGTCGATCTGCCCGCTGAACCAGGAGGAGCCGCCGTTGCCGCCGGGCATCGTGCCGGTCCAGCCGCCGCCGAGGTAGGCGCGGTCCATGTTGAGGTGGTCGATGTCGCCGCTCGCGGTGCCCACCAGGGCGCCGTCCAGGAACAGCGCCGTGGTGTCGCGGGCGCCGGCGAGGACCACGTGGTGCCAGGCGTTGTCGTTGACCGCGCCGGCCGTGGTGACCGGGCCGCCCCGCACGCCGTAGAACAGCCCGCGCAGCCTGCCGTCGGAGCCGACGTACAGGGCGGGGACGACGTTGTAGGGGTCCTCTCCCATCGCGCGGTTCTGCAGGGACAGGATCACGCCCGCGCTGTCGGTGCGGAACCACAGCTCCACCGAGCGGTTGACGGAGGAGCTGACGGCGCGGTTCGGCAGCTCGACCCACGAGGTGGGGCGGCCGTTGAACGTCACGGCGCTGTCGCCCCCGGTGCCGAGCGCGCCGGGGGCTCCCCAGCCGATGTCCTGGGCACCGCCGGGCGCGCGGTCACTGACCTGGGCGTCGTTGGCCACCGTGGTGCCGGTGCTCTCGCCCAGGCGCCAGTACCCCGACGGACCGGAGTCGCGCACGACGGTGCGGTAGCGCGAGCCGGTGCCGTACTCGTACACCGTGCAGCCCTGGGCCGCCGTCGTCGAGACGCCCGGCGGGCACACCTTGGTCAGCCGATCGCCGTCGTACTGGTAGGACCAGGCCGCGGTGAGCCCGGAGGCGGTCACCGCGCTGACGTGGCCACCGGTCCAGCCGAACGTCAGGGCGCGGCCGGACGTGGTGTCCTTCACCTGGGTCAACCGAGCGTCGGTGTAGAACAGCTCCTGGACGTGGCCGGCCATGTCCCGGACCTGTCCCAGCCTGCCCGCCGGGTCGAAGTAGCGCACCGTTCCGCCGCGCTCGATCAGCATCCAGTTGCCGTCGTCGAGTTTGCGCAGGTCCGCCGCGATCCCGGAGCCCGCGACGTAGGCGTTCTTGCCCGGGTCCCAGCCGAACCGGGCCCGGGACCCGTTGGACGCGGTGAGCAGCACGTTGCCGGTCGACGCGAGCCAGCCTCCCCACTCCGCCTCGACGCGCATGTCCCAGGGGGTGGTCCAGCCGGCGCCGAAGAGGCCGGTGGTGCGCGGGTCGAGGGAGTTGTAGGAGCGGGTGAGCGACAGTTCGGGGCCGACGGTGGGCAGGGAGGCGTCGGTGGCCGCGGTCGTGTAGTTGCCGGTCGCGGTGCTGACGCTGCGTCCGGTGTCGGCGCCGGTGGTGTACTGGCCGGGCTGCGGGAGGACGGTGCGGATGTACGAGGGCTGTGACCAGTCGCTCTCGGCCGCTCCGTCGCCGGTCTTGGCGTACCAGGCGTACTGCTCGTTCCAGCTCAGCCAGCCCGCGGGGACGGCGAAGCGGGACTGGCGGGACAGCCAGCCGCTCTCGCGGCAGTCCACTCCCCGGGGGTTGTCGCCGGTCACCCGGCAGAGCGCGAACTTGTAGTCGAGCCCGGGGTTCGGAGCGCGGTCCGGGTCCTGGCCCTCGGCGGTGAGGGTGGGCTGCACCTGGTAGGCGACCGCGCCCGAGGGCGGCGCGTAGCGGGTCAGGTGCGGTGGGACGTTGACGGAGGAGATCTGGATGGTGACCGGCTGGACGTAGGCGTCGTTCCAGAAGTTGCTGGTCTGGTAGTCGTCCATGGTGAACGCGACGTAGTACGCGCCTTGCGGCAGGGCCCGGATGTGCGCGTCGACGACGGCGGCGCCGCCCGGCGGCACGTCGTAGGGCATCGACGTCCAGGCGATGTTGGTCCCGTAGTCGGTGATGTGGTTGCCCCACTGGTCGTAGAGCATGTACGACATCTTGTAGTTGTTGGTGGGCGTCCAGGTGTCCATGCCGCGGTTCCAGACGCGCAGTTTGACGATGCCCTCCTGGGTGGCGGTCACCGGCTGGACCAGGCCCCAGTTCTCGTAGTCCGCGCCGTACTTGGACCAGGTGACGTCCAGGCTGGGCTGGCCGTTGGGCATGTCGTCACTGCCGAACTGCTTCCACCCCCGGGAGTCCCGCAGGTCGGCCTTGAGCGCCAGGCCGTAGTTCGGGGACCAGCCGTGTGTCCAGGCGTTGACGAGGGTACGGCCGTCAGCACCGAGGTCGATCGACTCGAAGGCCTCCGGGCAGGCCCAGGCGCTGCTCGCGTTGGGCCGCCAGCCGTGCGCGAACGACGGCGCGGCCAGTGCCGGCCCGGTGTCGGGGCCGGGCATCTTCTTCAGCGAGCCCTCCGACCAGTCGGAGGTGACCGGGTGGATGCTCACCTGGCTCGGGGTGCAGCTGTTCGACCAGCCGTTGTACAGCGACAGCCGCGCGCCGAGCACGGTGGCGTTGCGCAGGGCGTTCTCGATGCCGTTGAAGCGGATGAACGAGGCGGCCTGGTGCCCGCCACCGTCGTAGGTGCCGACCTTCAGGACGGTGTCGGCGGAGAAGTCCTGGTTGTACGGGGACTGGACGTAGGTGCCGTCGACGGCCTTGGCGGAGGAGAACGACGGGTCCACCTTGACCGGGTAGACGCGCTCCGGCGCGGCGAGCCACGCCTGGTCCAGCGTCACCTTCAGCGCCTGGCCGCCGGCGGTCGCCACGAGCTCGTAGCGCACACCGCCCGAGAAGGCGCCCTCCTCGGTGTTGGGGGCGAACGCCGAGTCCATCATCCAGCCCGCCGGCATCCGGCCGCGCACCGCGCCCGCCGTGTCCTTGAACACGACCGTGCCGTCGGCCTCCAGCGAGGCGGTGACGCCCTGCAGGCGCAGCGGGAACAGCCATTCGGTGGGGGCGGTGGGGTCCTTGAGGACCAGGGTCTCCTTGAAGGAGGTGCTGCCCGCGACGAAGGAGACGTCCGCGTGGGGGCGGGCGTCCGGGTAGGTGATGGTGGAGCCCTGCGCGGTGCCCTGGGCGGGGCTCGCGCCGTCGAGGGTGTAGCCGACCGAGATGCCGTCGGCGAGTTGCAGGCGGACCAGGGGGTCGGCGTTCGCGTTCTGGGCGAGGGTGAGTTCGCGTTCGCCGGCGGTGGTGGTCCAACCGGTCTGGACGGGGGCGGCGCGGCCGGCGCCCGTCTTCCCGGTGGGGATCAGCGTGGTCTCGATCGCGGCCCAGGTCCCGTCCGCGCGGCGGAAGTTCACCGCCTGCGCGTAGGTGCGGGTGGTGAACGTGCCGTCCGTGTTCTGGAAGGTCCGGGCGTTCTCAGTACGCTGCTTCGGCAGTTCCTTGCTCTTCGCCGGGTCGAAGCTCTTCGCGGGGTCCGTCACCTTCGCCCCGGCGGGACGCGGTGGGGCGTCGACGACCTTGGCATCCGTCTTCGGCAGTGCGGCGGGCTGGGCTGTGACGACCGGGGCCGGCGCGGTGGTGGCTGTCTTGTCCTCCGGCAGCTCACCGGGCGCCGGCACGGCACCGGAGCGCCCGCCCTGCGCCTGGGCACTGGTCGCGCCCGACGTGGCGTCGTGGCCCTGCCCGTCCGCGCTGCCCTGCCCCTGCTTGGGCAGCGGGCCGGGATCGGCGGGCGCCGCCGTGGCCGCCTGGCGGGCGACGGTCTCCAGGGCGGACGCTCCATCAGCGGTACCGAGGACGGCCATGACCATGGCCAGCGTGATGGCGAGACAACGACGAACCGCGAACACCAGAGAACCCCATCGGGCAGACACCGAAGAATTCCGGCAGATATATCCAACCCGTGCCGCCTGAATGAAGGCTACTGACGGGTTTCGTAGCCAAGATCACGAGACAAACCGTCAGAGATCCCGATACGTCCTACCGGCTGCCCGAGAAGTCTCTCCAGGCGGACCGTGAGGCGGCACCCAGGCACGAATGGTCCGTACCATCCACGCAGGTCATGTCTCCGGCGCGCAGCGCGAACCCAGAGACTCGCGGAACCCGGAATTCCACGATCTCGAACACCTATGAACCGGTGAAGTGAGCCACGAAGGAATCCGTTCCTCCACGTCTCCCGGGCTAATGACGGCCCATCGACTTCAGCGGTTCCAGGAATTCCACGATGACGAACAATCCGCTGCCGCCGCCCGTGGGCCGGAACAACAGGCCCACGGGGTCGGTCGCCCGTCCGTCGGCCGCCCACAGGGCATCCAGGGGATCGCCGTACCGGCCGGACGACCTGTCACCGGCCCGCGCCCCGGCCCGTTCACGTGGGCACTCACCGGGCGGGAACGCGGGGGTCCTCGCCGGGCACGGCCGGCCGGCCGAGGACGATCGAGACGCCGCGGGTCGAGGCGGGCGAGCGGACGGGCTCTCGGCAGGCCTGGACTCCCGCGTCGCTGACCCGGGTCGTGGTCGACGAGAAGACGACCGAGCGGAGCCTCAGGTGGTTGCCGACCTTCCTGCCCGGGTTCATGACGTAGCGGACATCGCCGCCCGCGGCCGAAATCGGAGCCGGAGTCGGGGAAGACGGTGGCCCTCGCGGCGGTGAGGTTCCCGGGTGCGAGGCCGGGATGAGTGCGGTGGCGCCGAGCAGGTTGGCGCACTCGCGGGTCTGCGGATCGGCCGTTCCGGCCAGGATCTCGGGAACGACGCCGACCTTGTAGAGGAAGTCGCCGGTCGCGGCGTTGGCGGACGTGGGCACGGCCGTGAGGATCCCGTCCGGGTCTTCCCCCGCGGCGGCGACGGACCCGCCACCGAAGCCGACCGCCGGGTACGCCGATTGACCGCGGTCGCGGACACCGCCGAACGGCTCGGCGTGCGAATCCTGATCGAAACCCACGACTCACACCCCACCGGCCAAGCAGTCGCCCGACTGCTCCACCCCCTGCCGCACCCGACCTTCGGCGCGCTCTGGGACCTGATGCACACCGTCCTGGCCGGGGAGTCGCCCGCGGCCACCCGCGCCGCGCTCGGCCCGCGCCTCAGCCACCCGCAGGTCAAAGACCTCGCCGGCCCGGACGACCGCACCCCGCTCCCACTCGGCACCGGCGTCCTACCCGTCCCCGCCGCACTGCGCCTGTTGCCACCCGGCGGCTGGGCGTGCTGGGAGTACGAGGCTGCCTGGCACCCGTCCGCCGCGCCGCTGCCCCCGCTGCCGGCCGCCGCAGCGGCCTACCTCACCGAGCAGTTCAGGTACGCGACCGCCCCACCGACGTAGACGCCGGGCGACAGCGGCCACGGAAGGCGGCCCGGATGAACGGGCTCGTCACGAACCCCGCGCAAGGCACGCAGAACGACGCGCCGCAGGGCACCCCACCGCGCGGGAGACCAACCCACGGATCGACGCGGCGTCCTGTCCGTGGTCGTTCTCCAGGCTCGTCCCGCGCAGGCCCCCGGGATAGGTGATTCGACAGCTCGGCAGTGTCGGGCGCCGAATCACAGGTGGGTCACGTGATCTTCACAAGGGCCGCCGCTTGCCGGAGGCTGTCGCCGTGAAGAACGTTCTCTGGTCCGCGCTCGCCGCCCTGTCGGTGACCGCCCTGTTCGCCGACGACAGGCCCGCCGTCCTGCGGGTCCAGCTCCTCGCCCTGGCGGGCCTGCTGCTGTCCGCCCTGGCCACCCAGGCATGGGTCCTGGCCACCGCCCGCCTGCAGAGCAAGAAGATCGCCTACGTCAGCCTCGGCCGCGGCCGGATCCTGGCCGAACTCGTGATCGGAGAGGCCCTCGTCCAGTTGAGGGCGATCCCGGGACCGCTGTACGTCGCGTGGTTCCTAGGCCGGGCCCCGCTGGCCCGGTTGCGCGTGTGGCTCGGCACCGCCCTGTCGGTCGCCCTCCAACTCACGGGCGGTGCCTGGCTGCTGGGTACGAGCGCCTGGCCCGTGGGTGCGGCGGCGATCGGCGCGACACTCGTGCGAGTGGCCTCGACCCTGCGCGGCCCCCTGGGCACCGGCCGAATCCTGCTCGTCGTCCCCTTCAAGCCGTCGTCGCTCCCACTCGGCTCCCCCGCCAGCGTCCAGGCCACGACCGCCGTCCTCCTGGGCCGCCTCGCGGACCTGCGCGCCGCCGTCCCGGAACTGACCGAGCAGGACCGGCCGACCATGGACCGCGGACTGCTCGCCCTCGCCGAGGGCCGTTACGCCGAGGCGGAGCGGTGCGGCCGCGCGGCCGCCGCACAGGGCTCCTCCGACGGCCACTACAGCGAGATCCTGCTGATCAGCAGCGCGATCGCCGGCGCGGCGGACGCGGGAACACTCCCCCGCGAGAGTCACCTGCCCCGTCTGGTCTCCGCGCTGGAGGAGATCGACGCCCCCAAGGCCAAGGTGGATCTCCTGGTCCCCGCCCGCGCCGACCTCGCCCGCTTCGAGGGGCGGACCGACGACGCCGTCGCCACCGCCACACGCCAGCAGAACAGGCACCCCGAACGCCTCTGGCGGGCCGACGCGGCTTGCGCACTCGCCGCCGCACTCACCCACGCCGGACAGTTCGACCAGGCCCGGGACGCCCTCGACCGCGCCCACCGGCTCTGCCCCGAACTGGCCCGCACCGCACACATCGAACGGCTACTGGAGGAGGCCCGGGAGCGCGCACCCATCGAGGTCGCACCCAGCACCCCGTGAACCACCCCGGCCAACAGGCCCGTCACGCACGCGCCATGCCGTTCCGGGCCCGCTCCGCAGCCCCGGAACGGTCATCCCGTCGTCACCGGCCCCATCGACATGAATGAGCCGCGAGGCTCCTGCCCGCCGGGGCCTCGAAGCCTCCACTCGGGCGACCCGTGACGCGGCGGTGGATCCGCCAGGCGGTCGAGCCGCCAGCTCGCCCTGCCGACCGGTAACTCAACTGCCTTGTGGTCGGCCGACATCGGCCTCCCCGGAGCGCCGCTTCGCTCCCTGGGTGTATTGACCCTCGGCGTCATCGACAGCGTTCAGGCCGACGCCTGGTCCGGCCGCGGACAGCCGATCGCGGAGATGTCCTGGACCAGGCCCGCCAAGCCGACCTCAGGGTTCAGCGACGATACGAGTTCCTGGCTCAGCGGCCCCAGGGGCATGAACCTGACTCACCGCCCCCAGGTCGATGGAGACCTCGTAGTAGTCCTCGGCGAAACGCTGGAACGCTTCCGGAGAACGGTCGACCCGGAGGCCGAACAGGCCCGTCGCCCCGTCAGGATCGACAGCACCCTCGGGGAAGTCGATCGTCCCGTGATGCCACCGCTCGTCCGTCGCTCCCCGCCACGAGCGGGCCGTCACGACCGGCACGCCGTCCTCGTCGGTGAACGGCATTCCGCTGGAACAGCGGCGGGTCGACGCTGTGCGAGGTCGCCACGAGGCTACGGGAAGGTCGGTCCGCCTGTGGGCTCGGCTGCCCCGGCCGGTCATGGACCGAGTGCCCGGTGCCCGGTGTCCGGTGTCCGGTGTCCGGACGGCCTGCGGGGAGGGACCGGAAACCGACCCGCGCCGGGCGCTTCCCGTCCGCCCGCCGGCCGCTCCGCGAGCCCGAACGGCTCGCGCGGCCGTCAGGAAGCCGGGACCGGGTCCCGCCAGATGTCCATCGCAACGGCGCGGACGGCGCGCCCGTCCGCGCCGAGGATCCGCCCCATCCGCTTCACCGTGCGAAGCGCCACGCGGCGCTCGACCACCCGCAGGTCGGGAAACCTGCGGACGAGCGAGGCCTCCAGCCGCTGGACGTCGGCGAGGGAGCGCTGCCAGACGGAGAGGACGAGGTTGTGCGCGCCCGTGACGGACACGCACAACCGGACCTCGGGCAGCCTGGCGAGTTGGGGGCCGACCTCGTCGAGCCGGTCCGGGGGAAGGTCGGCCCGGAAGGTCGCCAGGACCGGCCGACCTGCGTCGCGAGCCGCGATCTCGCAGCGGAAGCGGATCGCGTCGGAGCCGGCCAGCCGGTCGAGGCGGCGGCGCAGCGTGGACGGGCTCAGCCCGGTGGCGGCGGCCAGCCCGGCCCCGCCGAGGCGGCCGTCGACGCCGAGCCTGATGAGCAACTCCCGGTCCTCCTCCCGGACTTCGGCTCGCACGGCGAACGGCGGTCCGTTGCCCGCCGGGTGGTCGTCGTGCAGCTCCACGCGTTGGGCCGGGTCCAACGAGTCCAGTCGCCAGCGGATCCCCTCGGCGTAGTAGCCGGTCGTCAGGTGGACGCGGACGGCGTCGACCCCGAGGAGCCGGCCGAGCCGTTCGGTGGTGTAGCGGGAGAGCGCCGTGAGGTCGGTGAAAGCCGCAGTGACGGCGAGGTCGCAGCCCTGGGAGAAGTGCTCGATGCTCATCACGTGGGCGTCCTCGGCCAGTTCGTCGGCGATCCGCCCGATCCGGTCGGGGGCGCAGTCGAGGTCGAGGTGGACGACGCAGCCGCGGTCCTCGGGGTGCGGCAGACCGTAGCCGGTCACCCAGGCGATCCCGGCCTCCGAGAGCCTGCGCCAGCGGCGGGCCGCGGTGACCGGGCTGATCCCGACGGTCTGGCCGAGCAGCGACCAGGGTGCCCGGGGCCGTAGCTGCAGCGCGTTCACCAGGGCGAGGTCCAGCTCGTCGACCGTCACCTCCGTGCCGGTCACCGTCGGGATCCGGTCGATTCGTGCACGGGAGGGCCTCTTCCTGGCGTGATCCTGCGAAATCGCGGGGGATTCCCGCCGCGAGACCCAGAATCTCGGAACGAGACCGCTCCGCACAAATCCCGCCGCACGCGGGTCCGATGGAGGTACCTGTGTCCCTGCATGACGATGCTCTCGCACTGGCCCCGGATCTGGTCCGGCTCCGCCGGGACCTGCACCGCTTCCCCGAGCTGGGCCTCGATCTCCCGCGCACCCAGGAGCGGGTGCTGCGGGCCCTGGACGGGCTGCCGCTGGAGGTGAGCCTGGGCACCGGCCTGAGTTCGGTCACCGCGGTGCTGCGCGGCGGCCGGCCGGGACCGGCCGTGCTGCTGCGCGGCGACATGGACGGCCTGCCGGTGGTGGAGAAGGCCCCGGTGCCGTTCGCGGCCGCCAACGGCACGATGCACGCCTGCGGCCACGACCTGCACACCACCATGCTCGCGGGCGCCGCGCACCTGCTGGCCGCACGGCGGGAGGAGCTCCACGGCGACGTGGTCTTCATGTTCCAGCCCGGCGAGGAGGGGTGGGACGGCGCCGGCGCCATGCTCGCCGAGGGGGTGCTGGACGCGGCGGGCCGGCGCCCGGTCGCCGCGTACGCCCTGCACGTGTCGTCGACCATGCCGCACCGGGAGTTCAGCTCCCGGCGCGGACCGATCCTCGCCGCGTCCGCCGCGCTGCACGTCACCCTCCACGGTGCCGGCGGCCACGGCGCGGTGCCGCACCGGGCCAAGGACCCCGTGCCGGCGGCCTGCGAGATGGTCACCGCCCTGCAGACCATGGTGACCCGCCGCTTCGACGTGTTCGATCCGGTGGTGATCACCGTCGGGATCCTCCAGGCCGGCACCCGGCGCAACATCATCCCCGACACCGCCCGCTTCGAGGCGACCGTGCGCACCTTCTCCGCCGAGGCGCGGTCCAGGGTCGCCGACGTCTCGGTCGAACTGGTCAGGGCCATCGCGGCCGCCCACGGCCTGCGGGCGGAGATCGAGTACCTCCCCGAGTACCCGGTGACCGTGACCGACGGGCCCGAGACCGACTTCCTGGCGGACACCGTCCGGGACGTCTTCGGCGAGGAGCGCTTCCGGACGCTGCCGAACCCGATCCCCGGGTCGGAGGACTTCTCCCGGATACTGGAGGCGGTGCCGGGCTCGTTCGCCTGGCTCGGCGCCGCCCCGAAGGGGAGCGACCCCGACGGCCTGCCGTCCAACCACTCGCCCCACGCCGAGTTCGACGAAGCGGTGCTCCCCGACGGGGCCGCGCTCTACGCCGAACTCGCCGCCCGCCGCCTCGCGGCCTGAACCGCCCACCGAAGAGGGAACGCCGAACCATGACCGAACCGCGCGACGTGGTCGAGCGGCAGCTCGCCGCCTACAACAGCCACGACATCGACGCCTTCGTCGCCACCTACGCGGAGGACGTCAGGGTCCAAAGGGCCGACGGCGGCCTCCTGCGTGGCAGGACGGCCCTGCGGGAGAGGTACGCCGGGCAGTTCGCCGAAGGCCGGTGCCGGGCGGAGATCGTGGGGCGGCTGACCGAGGGCGACTGGGTGGTCGACCGGGAGATCGCCCACGGCCTGGCCGACGAGCCGGTCCGCGTCCTGGTGGCCTACCGCGTGCGGGACGGTCTGATCGACCGGGTCGACTTCCTCGGCTGAACGGCGCGGACCCGTACCGGCGGTGGCCGTACGGCGGAACGGCCGGTCGATCCCACGCGGTGTCGGACCGACCGGCCGCCGTGACGACGGGCCGGTCTGGAAGGCTGTGGCCACTGGATCCAGCAGGAACGCCCCGCCGAGGTCAACCGCCTGCTGACGGAATGGCTCACCGGCCTCCCCGCCTGAACCGCTCGGCGCACCGGCCGAACCGGCCGGACGGTGGGAGCGGCACTGCCGGCGGCCGCCGACGCCTCGGGCACCCCGCCGGCAGGCGGCCCCAGGAACCCCGGCCCGCCCGGGCGGGGGCGTCCCGGACGGGGGCGTCCCGGGTGAGGCGTCCCAGGCGGGACGCCCCGGGCGGGTTCACCGGCGCAGTCGTGCCGTCACCCACGGGCCGCTGCGGCCGGTGCTCGCCGCCAGCTCCGCCACTGTCGCCCCGGCGGCGCGACAGGCCTTCAGCCAGAGGGTGATGTCCTGGGCACCGACCCGTTCCGCCGCGGCCAGGTCATTGAGCGCGACCCGGGACCGGCGGCCGGCAGCCGAGTTCGCGCCGGCCCCGCGGACCGCGATCCCGGCGGTGTCCATGAGTCGGCGCATCCGGGCTCTCCCGACGCCCAGCCGGCGGGCGGTGGCTTCCAGGCTCTGGTCGCCGTCCAGGTACAGCGCCCGCACCGCCGCTGCCACGTCGTCGTAGCCCAGCGCCCGGACACGCTCCCCCAACCGCGCGGCCGCGGCCGCCTCCTGGGTACGGCGTCCCTCGTCCAGGCGTGCGCGCCGCTCGCGCAGCAGCTCCTCCGACGCGCCGTACCGGCCGAGGGAGCGCCGCGCCTCCTCCGTGAGCCGCCCCTCCCGGGCCATCGCCCGGCCCGGGGCGAACTGCGCCCGCAGGCGCTCCGACGCCGCGTACGTCGCGCTCTGCGCGGCCGACCTGCTCCTACTCAGGGCACGAGCACCGAGCGCGCGGGTGCGCAGCAGCCCGAACTCGTCCCGGTACCCGGCCGCCGTCATGCCGTGCGCCCTGACGTGCGAGCCCAGGGAGCGGAACGCCCGTCCGCAGACGTGACACACCACCAGATCGGCTCCTTCGTCACGAAGGAGGCGTCCGCGCTCGGCCTGCTCCGGGCGCGCGGCCACGGCCCCGGCACGTGGTGGTGGGCTCTCCACGGGAACTCCTCCGCTCCGGATGCCGAGGGGGCGGCATCCACCGGCACCTTATTGCCAAGTACTTGCTATTGCGTAGATCTCGCATCAGTCGGGGCGTCGGCTCCGGGCAGGGGCCGAGTACCGGGACCGCGCGTGGGTCGCCCGTCGGGTCCGGATGTCGTTGACCGGTTCCGGGGTGGCCGTCTTGTCCTCGTGGATCGCGGCGTGCAGGGCTCCGGCGGGGGCATCGCCGCCTCGTGCGGTGCGGCGGGCCAGGGGTTCCCGTGGCTCCTGCCCGGTTCCCCATGGGTGCAGATGCGGTTGACGGTGCTCTGGAGGTGCTGTTGTGTGCCTTTGCCGAGTGCGGCGCGTGCTATCCAGCCCTGCCGGTGCTTCTCGAAGGCCCGCCGCAGTTCGTCCGGTTCCGGCCGGACTTCGGCCGGGTCGTCGTCGCGGTCCTCCTTCCCAGCGGGTCCGGGGTGTCGACGCCGCGCGAGGTCACCAGGCGGTCGGTGCCGTCGGCGAGGCGGTGCCGGCGGACAACCGCGCTGCCGGGCCTGCCGCCGTGGCGGGGCGCCGCCAGGGCGTGTCTGACAAATGATCACTCTGCCTGCGGGTCGTGAGGCATGGCACGATTGGGTCGTGGGAACGACTATTCGAGGATTCGTGGAGTGCCGTACCTGGGGCGCTGGCCTCGGCGTTGGAGAGACGGCGTGGTACCCGGCGATCAAGCTGTCCATGCTCGGGATGACTCGGGACTACAGTGCGTTCGCCTGCCTCTTCGGCGTTCGGGATATCAGTGATCACTGGCGGCCGGTCGCTGCTGACCGGGGCTTGCCCGCTGACGTATCGGAGGGCGCCCGTGCCGAGCATGCGTCATGGGGTGAGACCGCGTTCGGCGCTACCTGGCTGGGCTGGAACGAGATCCTCGCCATCGACTGGGACGAGCCGGCGATCCCCCGGGCAACCGGCATCGCCCGGTACCGGCGACTTTCGGACGGCACACTGGAACTGGTACGTCGAGAGGACTGGAGTCGAGGCTTCGCGAGGGCAAGCGGCGTCGACACCCTAACCGTCGACCCCAACCGCATCGGTGAACTGTGGGCCGAGGGCACTGCATGGGACACCGGCACCACAGTCTTCCGCGCAGAACGCGCCCGGCGCCGCGACGCCGTCCCCACCAACGGTCCGTGGCGGCCGGTGTGGACCGTCATGCACACCCTCGCCGACGTTCACGGCGACCAGAACGTCCGACTGGTCGTCTGGTTCGAGGAGTAGTCCCCCCACGTCACTCGTTGATCACGCGGGCTCCCGGAGCCAGAGGATGAGTGAGGCCAGGACGAGTCCGGCGCGGTAGCGGTCGGCGAGCCTGTCGAAGCGGGTGGCGATTGCGCGGAACTGCTTGAGTCGGGCGAAGCACCGTTCGAGGACCTCGCCGAAGACGGTGGGGTGGCGTCGTTGACGTTGCCCGGAGTGAGCACGATCGACAGGGGCAGGCACCGGCCGTCGACGGCGAGGTGAACCTTGGTAGTCAGTCCTCCCGGGAGCGGCCGAGGGCCTGGCGCGTCTGCGAGCGGCCCGGATCCTCCAGTTCGTCCCCGTCTGCGACCCCTCTTCGCGGCGCCGGCCGCATGATCCGCTCGCCGTACGGGATCTGGCGCAGCCGTGCCCAGACCCGTTCCTGGAAGCCGTCTCCGTCGGTCCTCACCGGGACGTCGAACACCGTGCGGTGCCCGGCGAAGTACTCGTCGAGCTCGGTCCGCGCCTGCGCCAGGACCGGGTCCGCGGCCGTCTCGACGCGCCGGCCGCACGCCGCGGGCGTGGGCGTGTACCGGTAGCCCCTGGAAGTACGGCCCTGCGAGGGCGTCGTCGCCGGCGACGAGCAGGAGCCGGCCCACCGGGCTGTTCACGACGTCGTGTCGGATGTTCATCGTGCTGATCGCCTCTCCGCGTCTGCGGTCCTGTCCTTGGTGCAGACGTGCGGGAGGGGTGGAACGTGAGATGCGAGATGCGAGGAGGTGGAATCGGCCGGGCCGGTGGACGGAGCCGGCCGACGACCGCCTACCCCGCTCTGGTCCACGGTCGACCAGCGCCGTCATCGTGGTGTCCCGGGGCCGGTGGCCGCGCCGGTGCCGTCGTCGGTGGCGGTCCAGGTGGCACCGTTGGCGTCGGCTCCGGCCAGGCCGTGCAGGTGGTGGATGCCGACCAGGGCGAGGGTGGCGGGGTGGCCGACGGCGGCGGTGGCCAGGGTGCGGTCGGGTCGCCAGGGCGTGGACCGCAGCAGCCGCCGGGTCATCTGGGCCCAGCCCGTCGCGGGGCCGGTCATCACCCACAGGTCGGCCGGGGCGGCGGCGAACCGGCGGGCCTGGCGCAGCCAGGAGGCCGCGCTCTCCGGCCAGGTGAGTGTGTCGGTCACCTGGCCTCCGCACGCCTGCCAGGCACGGGCGAGCGCTTCGGCTCCGGCCAGCGCGGCCGGTGTGCGGCCGGAGCCGACGGCGATGCTCCGGGCTCCTCGGGCGAGGGCCAGGGAGACGACTGCGGCCAGTTCGTGGCAGGTGATCGTCGGGTCGGGGCCCGGGCCCGGACGCGCGGCGCGGGCCGGCAGCGGACCGGTCAGGGATGGCATGGGGAGTTCCTTCCTCGCGAACCGTCGTGTGTGGTCGGCGGCAGAGCACCGAAGGGTCCCCCGCGGTCGACCGGGATCCGGTCGACCGCCGCAGGGCCCGGACGCGGCCGGACGGTCCGCGCCCGGCTCGGGGGCGGCCGTCCCCCGTTCGCCCGTGCGGGCCCCGGGCCGCGGGCCGGGGCCGGCGGGGCCGGTCGGGCCGGTCTGTCACGCGGCGTCGTGGAAGACCAGGGCGAGGGTGTGCCGCCGGCCGGTCCGAACGGGAGAGACGCCGTGCCGGACCGGGGCGGCGGACCAGCCGCGGGCCGAGCGCACGGGGCGGTCACGGGTGGTGAACACGTAGCCGTGCCCCCGCGGGAGCAGCGTGGCACTGGCGCGGGACTGGGCCCGGGGGCGCTGTTCGACCAGCAGGAACTCGCCGCCGGTGTGGTCGGTACCGGGCCGGTCCAGGTTGATGACGACCTGCAGCGGGAAGACGAGGTCGCCGTACAGGTCGCGGTGCAACGCGTTCCAGTCCCCGGCCGCGTAACGCAACAGGATCGCGGTGGACTTGGTCTGCCCGGCCGCGTGACACATCCCCAGCCACTCCTCCAGGGTGTCGGGCCACGGCGCGGTACGGCCGAGGCGCTGCCACCAGGTGCGGGCGATGGGCAGCAGGTGCGGGTAGAGGGCCCGTTTGAGCTGTTCGACGGGTTCGGGGTAGGGGGCGTGGAAGTACTTGTACTCGCCGCAGCCGAACCGGTGGCGGGCCATGTCGACGGTGGAGCGGAACAGCTCCGGCCGCTCGTACAGCTCGCGGATCCGGGCGGCCTCGTCGGGGGCGAGCAGCTGCGGCAGCAGCGCGCCGCCGTATGCGTCGAGTTCGGTGGCGACCGCGGACCAGTCGGCGGCCGCGACGCGCCCGGCCCACGGCCCGGTTCCGGTGGTGCGGGCACCGGGAGCCGTCGGCTTCGTGGTGGGGCTCATGCGGCGGCCTCCAGATCCAGCAGTGCGGTCTTGGCTTCCAGGCCGCCGATGTAGCCACCGAGGGTGCCGTCGGTGCGCAGCACCCGGTGACAGGGGACGACCACCGGCAGGGGGTTGGTCGCGCAGGCGGTACCGACCGCCCGCACGGCCTTGGGGCTGCCGACCAGTTCGGCGACCTGGCGGTAGCTGCGGGTCCGGCCGTAGCCGATCTCGGGCAGGTGTCGCTGGACCAGCTGGCGGAACCCCTTGGACAGGGACAGGTCCAGTGGCAGGTCGAAGGTGCGCCGCCGGTGGTCGAAGTACTCGTCGATCTCCCGGGCGGCGGTGTCGAGCCGGCCGGGGGCGCGCAGGATGCGCGGGCTGACCTTGTCGGCCAGGGTCTGCAGGACCCGGTCGTGGTCCTCGACGGCGTAGGCGACGCGGACCAGGCCGCGTTCGGTGGCGGCCAGCAGCAGTCGGCCGACCGGGGAGTCGACGACGGTGTAGGCGATGTCGACCAGGGCGGCGGCCTGGGCCTTGTCCTCCAGGCGGCGGTGCAGCCGGGCCAGGGTCTCGGAGTCGACGGAAGCCGACAGCATGCCCAGGACGTCATCGTGGGATCGGGTGCCGCTCATGCGGATGCTCCTCTCGCGGTCGCGCCCGGATAGTGTTTTCGAAGACTCTTCAGACCGTCCGCCGCCGCACGGCGCGCCGCGGCGGTGGTGCCGCCCAGCAGCGCCGCGATCTCGTCGTACGGCATCCCGGCCAGGTAGCGGAAGGTGAGGGCCTGGCGCTGCTTGTCCGGAAGGCGCCCCACCGTTTCCCACAGCTCCTGGTCGTCGGCGTCCGGCACGCCGAACGAGCTCGGCGTCTCCGGTAGCTCCTCGGCGGGCAGCGGCTGCCGCCCGGCGGCGCGCAGCACGTCGATCGCCTTGCGCCGGGCGATCGTGACCAGCCAGGCCTCGACGTTCGCCGTCTCCGGCAGCCCCGGCCAGGCCCGCATCGCCGCCAGGAACGTCTCCGACCAGGCGTCGTCGGCGTCGTGCGCTCCCAGCAGCGCCCGACAGACCCGCAGCACGGTCGCGCCGTGCTGTTCGACCACTTTCTCGAACGGTTCTCTCATTCTCGCCCTGTCGTAGACCTTGATGGTGCGTGCGCTCCCGGGGCCGGCTGCTCGCCTCGGTTCCGGCGGTCGCGGCCCGGCCGTCGGCCTCCGTCGTGGCCGACCGTCTTCACCGGTTCTCTCAGCAGGAAGACGGCGGGGGCGCCGTGAATGTGAGATCCAGGTTTCACCCGCCGGGGCGACCCTCGGCGATTCGGCCAACTACAGTGCCCGGCAGACCCGTTGTGCCGGGCTGGTCCATGCATCCTCCATCGCCGCCACCCGCTCCGTCCCGGGAGGTCCGGGAGGTCCGGGAGGTCCGGGAGGTCCGGGAGGTCCGGGAGGTCCGGGAGGACGGTGGTGGCGGTGAACGTCTTGGTGACGCTCCCCGCCCGGAAGCGGCCGTCCTCGCGCCCGGGCCGGGTACCGTCCAGTTCGGACGGGCCGTCGGCGCCGTGCCAGGTCGAACCGCCGTCGCGGACCGCCGCGATCGCGGACACGGCGCCGGCAAACACGTCACGGCCGTCTTCGGCAAGCTCGAACTCCCCGGCACCCCCGCCGACCACCGCCGCGTGCTCGCGGTGACGGCCTACCTGCGCGAGCAGTGGCCACGCCCGGCCGCCACCGGCGGTTCCGATCACCAGCGCGACATCCGGCGCCGGGGCTCGGCGGCCAGGGTGCCGGATGCCTCGGTGTCCCGGAGGAACCGCAGCACGGCCAGGACGCGGCGGTGGTCCGCGTCGACCACGGGCAGGTCAAGTTTGGCGAAGATGTTGTTGATGTGCTTCGCCACGGCGCTCTCGCTGACCACCAGTGCCTGCGCGATGCCGGCGTTGGAGCGCCCCTCGGCCATCAGGCCGAGCACCTCCCGTTCGCGGCGGGTCAGCCGCGCGAGCGGGTCGCTGTCGCGCCGCAGCAGCAACAACTGGGCGACGACCTGCGGGTCCAGGGCCGTGCCCCCGTCCGCCACTCGCCGCACCGCCGCCACGAAGTCGGCGACATCGGCGACCCGCTGCTTGAGCAGGTAGCCCACACCGCTGGTGTTCGCGGACAGCAGGTCAGCCGCGTACCGCTCCTCCACGTACTGCGAGAGCAGCACCACCGGCGTCCCCGGCCAGCGCCGACGGATCTCCATCGCCGCCCGCACCCCCTCGTCGGTGAAGCCGGGCGGCATCCGGACGTCGATCAAGGCAAGTTCGGGCCGGTGCTCCGCCACTGCCGCCAACAACCCCTCCGCGTCGCCGACTTCCGCGACGACCTGGAACCCGCCCATCTCCAGCACCTTGATCAGGCCGACCCGCAACAGCACCGAGTCCTCGGCGATCACCGCGCGCACGGCAACTCCGCGGTGATGGTGGTGGGCCCGCCAACGGGGCTGCTGACGTGGAAGGCCCCGTCGAGGGAGCCGACCCGCTTGGCCAGCCCGGTCAGCCCCGTGCCGGCGGCGGCGTCGGCACCGCCCAACCCGTCGTCGGTCACGCGCACTCGCAGCACCTCACCGATCTGACGGACCATCACGTCCGCGCGCATCGCGTTGGCGTGCTTCGTCGCATTGGTCAGCGCCTCAGAGATCACGAAGTACGCTACTGACTCCACGTTGGGCGCCACCCGCTCCTCCAGGTCGACCCGCAGCCGCACCGGCAGGGGCGTGCGGGCAGCCAGCCCGGACAACGCCGCGTCCAGACCCCGGTCTTCGAGCACGGCCGGGTGCAGCCCCCGCACCAGGTCATTGAGTTCGGTGATCGCCTCCTTCGCCTCCAGGTGCGCTCCCGCGATCACCTCACGGGCATCACTCGGCAGGTCCGGGCGGGTGGCGATGGCCAGACCCAGGTTGACCGCGAGAGACACCAACCGCTGCTGGGTGCCGTCGTGCAGGTCGCGCTCGATCCGGCGGCGCTCCGCGTCGACGGCCTCGATCAAGTCGGTCCGGCTCACGGCCAGCTGGTCGACCCGCTCCTGGAGCCGCTGCGCCCGGCTGGGCCCGAGCAGTCCCGACGCCAGCCGCGCCTCGGCCCGGGCTACTGCCCGCGCGGTCCAGGGCAGGGCACACAGGAGGAGCAGTCCAGCCGCCGTGCAGGCCGGCAGCTGGGTCAGGCAGCCGAACCAGTCCTGGCGGATTCCGGTCGGCAACGCCCATGACCAGGCGTAGGCGAGGACGCCCACCAGGCCCGCCGCCACCACCGCGAGCACCAGTAGCTCCAGCAGCGCGAGCAGCGGGCCCAGCAGGAGGTGGTAGCCGATCGTGCGCCAAGGCCGCGCCGCCGCGAGCCACCGGGCGGCCGAGGCCCACGTCCATCGTTGCGGCGCGGTGGGAGTGAGCCGGGGGACGTCCACACCGATGAGCACCCGGTAACGAGCCCGCTGAACAGCCGTCAGCACCGGGGCGCCGAGCAGGACCAGGGCGGCCGACACGGAAACCGTGAGGAGCCAGTTCCCCGTCCTGGCGGTAGTCGCCGCCGCCCAGGCCCACACGGGCACCAGCGCCAGGTGCGGCAGCACACCAGCGGTGAGAAAGCCGGTGTCCCGCCGCGCCCGGAGGACCGTGCGTCTCAGTCCAGCTGGAATCGTCATGGCACGACGCTAGGGCACCGCGGGAGGACGGTGCCATGAAACCTGCACCCGATCTCATGGTGAACCTAGTACCAGCTGTAGATCTTGACCCGGGCCCGTGGGCGGACAGCCATCGACCGGTACCGCTACATCCCGCCGCTCCTGGACTCAGGACCCCGACCGGGCCCGGGTCGCAGACCTCCCGGACCACACGGGGTCCGCCACCAAGGGTCGCCCTGGTCGCCGAGATGATCACCCAGGCCCTGATCGCCGGCGTCACGGACCGGACCGGACCGGACCGGACCGGACCGGACGGGCGGACGGGCGGGCGGGCGGGCGGACGGGCGGACGGGCGGACGGGCGGACGGGCGGTATCCTCCCAGTTCGAGTGCACTGCGGTGATCTCCGACCGGCCGCCCGGGGCGAGGAGTCGCCGGTCTCGCCGGGCACGAAGCGCCCGGAGCGAAGGGACCCACCCATGTCAACCGGCACATGGCCGCAGTTCTTGGTCCACTCCGAGCGGTTCACCGCGCTCTACACCGAGGTGCCGGCTCTGGAGCGCCTGGTTCTCAGGTCGGTGCACCTCAGTCCGTACGGCCCTGCTGTGACGTTGCGGGTCGAGTTCCCCCGCTTCCCCGACCTCGCCCCACCGGACTGGACCGAAGCGGGGTGTGACCGGTTCGAGGCCCAGATCGAGTTCTTCGCGGTGGGCGAGGACCTTCGGATGCGGGGTGTGCCCGACAGCACCGTGGTCGACATCGAGGTCGGTCCCCGCCTCCAGACCCCGGAACGCCGGACCAGGATCGCGGTGAGCGGTCCGGAGTTCTCGCTGGGCTTCACCGCGCACGCTTTCAAAGTGGGCCATCTCAACGCCCATCGCTCCGGCGACGCGGACCCCTACACGGCTCGGCGATGGTTCGGGAGTCCCCTGGACCAGCGCCTGTACCAGGGGGCGCTGCCTCCCACGACTGCGAAGGTGTTCTATGAGCGAACGTGACTGGTCGGCCGAGGTGGCCAACCCCGGGGCGATCCGCGAAGTCCTCGGCACACCTCCACCACCCCTGGTGGACTACCACCTCGACTCCGTCCACATCGACGAGCGCGAAGCGTCGGTCACCTTGCGGTTCTCCGCCTCCGCCGTCCCGGTCGGTGCCGCCGACCTGTGGCAGACTCGCGGGCACAACGCGGTCGAGTTCGTCCTGCTCTGCGTCGGCGTGAAGAACTTCCGAGTGGACGCCTGGTCCGGCCGGCCGACGACTGTCGCCGGCCTCGGCGGAGGAACCGTTGTGCTCACCGGCCAGGACAAGCGCGTGTCGTTCGAGACCGACGAGATCCGCGCTCAGCCCCCGGTCGGAAGCCTGCGGAGTCAAGCGCGGTGACCCCGCCCGCCGGTCGAGGAGGAACCGGCGCGTCGAGGACTCCACCTCGAAGGTGAACGCCGTGGATGCTCGACCGAGCCCACGCAGGAGGACGAGTGGACGGCCTCCGCGCGGCGAGGTTCACCCCGTGCACCGTCGCCGGGGGCGAGCCGTGCGGATCAGCGGGTGATCGAGATCGCGAAGGGCGCGAATCCGCTGGACCGGATCACGTGCGGCACGAACAGTATCGCGGCCTCCGTGGCGCGGGCGGTCCGGATCCCGCCGAGATCGGTGATCCACTCCTCGCGCCAGCCGAGGTCGACGAGCAGATCACGGACGCTCCGCTTGGCCTGCGGGTCCTCGCCGGAGAGGAAGGCGTCGGGCGCCCGGGTCAGGGTGGCCGGCGCGGTCATCACCGGGAAGAGCATGGTGTTGAGCGTCTTGACGACGTGCGTCTGCGGGAGCGCGTCCTGGAGTTGCTCGGCGAGGCTCGAACCGGGGTAGATCAGGTCGGCGGGCAGTCCGTCCGGTCCGTCGACGGTGGCGTTGGAGACATCGACGAGGATCTTGCCGCGCAGTTCCTCCCGCAGGGCGGCGAGCCGTTCGAGCGAACCGGCACCGGGGGTGGCGTTGATGACGATCCGGGCGGTCCGGGCGGCGGCGGCGCCGGCACCCGGCGTGCGGTCCACCGCGGTCACCTCGTGCCCTGCCCGGGCGAGGGCCGCGGCCAGGTTGCCGCCGACACGGCCGTTACCGAGAACTGCGATCGTGGTCATGGTGATCAGGTCCTTTCGTCTGTTCGGGTTGTGGTGCGCGGTCAGCGTGAGAGCGTGGTGACGGCCTGGGCGTGGACACCGGGCGCCGCGGCCAGGAAGCTCTCGCTCCCCGGGGTCCAGGGGCGGCCCTGGGCGTCGGAGATCCGCCCGCCGGCCTCGGTGACGAGCAGCGCCCCGGGCAGCAGGTCCGCGCGGGCGCCGGCGAACTGCCAGAACGCGTCCATCCGGCCGGCGGCCACGTTCGCCAGATGCAGGGTCGCGGGCACGGCGGTGCGGACCACGAGCGCGTCGAAGAGCATCGCGGTGATCGAGGAGCCGACGCGCCGCACGACCTCCTCGTCCTCGTCCGGCCGGGCCTGGCTGGTGGCCACGATGCCCAGGCCGAGGTCGGCGGTGGAGGAGACGTGCAGCGGCCGGCCGTCGAGGTGGGCGCCCGCGCCGGTGAGCGCGGTGTAGGTCTCGCCGGTCAGCGGCAGGTGGACCACGGTGAGCACCGGCTGGTTGTCCCGCACGAGGGTGGCGGTGACCGCCCACTCCGGCAGGGCGTGCAGGTGGTTGACGTTGCCCTCGGCCGGATCCACGACCCACCACTCGCCGGCCGGCAGCGCCCCGCCGTCCAGCTCGTCCTCCACCCAGCCTGCGCCCGGGCGCAGGCGGGTGAGGCGGGGGCGCAGGATGTCGAGGGCCGTGTCGTCGTTGGCGGCCAGCGCGCTCATCAGCTCCTCGCGGCTGCGGTAGCGGACCACCTCGCCGAAGCGCTCGCGCAGCGCGGCGCCGGCCGCGCGCACGGCGTCCGCGGTCCGGTCGAGCAGGGTGGCGTCGGGGAGGTCGGTGGCGGGGAGGTCGGTGGCGGGGAGGTCGGTGGCGGGGAGGTCGGTGGCGGGGAAGGCGGCGTCGGTGGTCTGAAGCGTTTCGGACATGGCGGTACTCCCGGATGTGGAGGGTGTGATGAGGCGTCGGGCCGCGCTGTGCGGTGCGTCCTGCGCTCTGGTAACGACGGTATCCAGCCCTGGCATTACCTTCAAGTGCATGTCAAGCACGGCTAAGATGACTCCCATGCAACTGGACTTGAACCTGCTCGCCGCCCTCGACGCGCTGCTGGAGGAGGGAAGTGTGGCCGGGGCGGCCGCCCGCCTGCATGTCACCGCCCCGGCGATGAGCCGGAGCCTGGGCCGGATCCGACGCACGACCGGGGACCAGATCCTGGTGCGCACCGGCCGCACGATGACCCCGACGCCGTACGCGATCGCCGTGCGGGAACAGGTGCACGAGCTGCTGCACCAGGTCCAGGGAGTACTGGCACCGAGCCGTGCGCTCGACCTGGCCACGCTGGAGCGCACGTTCACGCTCCGCTGGCACGACAGCCTGGTCGCCCTGAGCGGCCCCGCGCTCCTCAAGGCCCTGCGGGGGCAGGCCCCGGGCGTACGACTGCGCTTCGTCGCGGAGTCGAACGCCGACACGCCCGGACTACGGCGCGGCGAGGTCGACCTGGAGGCGAACGCCAACCACCCGGGCGCACCGGACATCCGGGCCGAGAAGGTGGGCGAGACCCGCCTCGTCGTCGTCGTGCGCCAGGGGCACCCCCTCACCCGTGCCGGCGTCGTCACCGCACAGCACTACGCCGCCGCCGAGCACGTCACCGTCTCGCGACGCGGAAACCTCGGCAACGTCCTCGACGACGCCCTCACGCGGATCGGCCTCACCCGCCGCGTGGTGGCGACCGCGCCCACGGAAGCGGCCGCGCTGGAGTTCGCGCGCGACTCCGATCTGCTGATCAGCGTCCCCGAAGCCACCACGCGGCCCGCCGTCGCCGACCTCGGCCTGGTCGTGCTCCCCCTCCCACTCGAACTACCTTCGGCACCCGTCTACCTGTCGTGGCATCAGCGCTACGACACCGACCCCGCCCACGCCTGGCTGCGCGGGCTGGCACGAACCGCGCTGGCCACACGCGCGACGTCGTAGGCGGCGCCGCAGGAAGGCCAGGTCGCGGGCGGCGGGGCTACCGTCCGGCACCGCCTGGACGGGCGTGCCGTCGAGGGTGATGCGGATCTTCGTCCCGCTGTTCGCCCCGTGGTGGGCGTTGTGCCGGACCTCGGGGTGCCGGACGTCCTTGCGCCGGCGGGGAGGGCGTGTCCGGCCGGGCGGTGGTCGTGGCGGCACCGGTGCAGGGCCGGTACACCCCTCCCGGGCACGCCGGGCCATACCGTCGAAGGCATAGGGATCATTGGGTCCTGAGTGGGTGGACGACGCGTCTGCGGGCCGCGATTGGGATGTCAGTGTGCCGGTGAGGACACGCTCGTCCGCGTGGCCGCCGGATCCGACTGCACCGAGGGCCTCGGGAGGTGGCCGTTGGGCGACGCATGTCGGGCCAGGGCCGAGGAGGGCTTCTGAACGCTCGTACAGATCGGGTTGACCGGCAGCAGGGCCGACGCCGAGGCGGTGGCCGACATCCGCGACTTCTTCGATCTTGGTGGCGAGAAGTCGGCCCATTACCAAGCCCTGCTCCGCGCACGCGTGCAAGCGAGAACCAAACGCAGGGCGAGATGCTGACCGAGGACTCGTCAGGCTCTTGAAAGGGTCCGGACACAGCGGAGCCGGAACGAGGCCGGGGCGAGGTACGGGCGCCTGCCCGGGGCAGGCGTCGCGGCTCGGCCGGGCGGCGACGGCCTACGGTCGGACGAGGACGACCTCGCGGCGGTGGCGTTCCTGTCGGACGGAGTCCCAGGCGCCGGGGCCGAGACGGCACCGGCCCCGGTGGACAGGCTGATTCGCGACAACAGCGGACCGAGGTCCGCACGGTCCCGATGGCGACACCGGAGATCTCCCCCGCCGTCCGACCGCGGGGGTGCGCAGCACGGTACCGGCGGGACCGCTGCCCGGCCCGGGTCAGTCCGAGGGTTCGCCCGTGAGTGCCGTGCCTGTCCGGGTGCGCAGGTGTACGGCGGTACGGCCCGTACGGCGGGTCGTCACCAGCCCGGCGCCGCGCAGAGCGCCGAGGTGCTGCGAGACGGCACTGGCGGTGACACCCAAGCGGGCGGCGAGGTCGGGGGTGCTCAGCGGTTCGCCGAGCTCCGTGAGGAGGGCGGCACGAGTGCGGCCGAGGACGGCGGTGAGGCCGGCGGGCGTCGGTCGGGGCTGTTCCCAGAGCAGCCCGACACCGGACGCCGGGTAGCGGATCGAGGCGGCGGCGCGCGGGGAGTAGTCGACGATCACGTCCGGCCGGCCGAAGACGGACGGCATCAGCACCAGCCCGTGGCCGCCCGCCTCGACGGTCCACACCACACCCGAGCCGCGGCGCCCGTGCACCACCAACTCGCCCTCCCGCCACACCACATCACCGTGCAACTGGGCGAAGAGCCCCTCCACCCCGCCGTCCACCAGCGCCACCGCCCGACGGCTCAGGTCCGCCTCCAGCACGGCCAGCATCCGCCCCCAGAGCGGGGCCACCAGCCGGGCGTGGCAGCGCGTCAGCGCGCCGGCGACCCGTTCCAGCAGGACCGCCGGCTCCGGCAGCCTCCCGGCCGCCCGGGCACCCAGCGCGGCGGCGCACTCCGCCACGACGAACGCCGGGTCCACCGCCCGTAGACCCGCCAACTCGCCATCGAACGACGGCAGTCGCTCCTCCGGCACCGGAAACAGGAACGACGGCAGGCAGCCTTCGAGCAGTGCCCGCAGCAACGGCGACTCCGGCTCCCCCGCCAGCACCGGCCGCGCCTCACGCACCCACGACCGGTACACCTCGTGGCCGCCGACACCGAGCGCCGCCCGCACGCCGAGCACCGTCTCCGCGAGCGGCGACACCGCGAGCCGCACCCGCGCCACCTCGGCCACCGAGAGCCGGATCTCCACCGCCACGTCCGCCCCGCCCTCTGATCGTTTAGCCGTGACTGAACGATAGCCGGGCCCGACCACCACCCCCCAGGCTGTCCACCATGGAATTCCTCACCGCGTCCGACGGAACCACGCTCGCCTTCCGCACGCTCGGCGCCGGCCCGCCGCTGCTCTGCCTCCCCGGCGGTCCCGGCCGCGCGGCCGAGTACCTCGGCGACCTCGGCGCACTGTCCGCCCACCGCACCCTCGTCCTGCCCGACACGCGCGGCACCGGCGGCTCGGCGATGCCCGCCGACCTGGCCACCTGCCGGGTCGACCGCCTGGTCGCCGATGTCGAGGCGCTGCGCCACCACCTCGGCCTGGACCGCGTGGACCTGCTCGGCCACTCCGCCGGCGGCAGCCTGGCCATGCTCTACGCCGCCGCCCACCCCGACCGGCTCACCAGCCTGACCCTGGTCACCCCGTCGTTCGCCGCCACCGGACTGCCCTCCGACACCGGTGTGGAGGAGGTGATCGCCGCCCGCGCGGCCGAGCCCTGGCACGCGGAGGCCGCGGCGGCGCACCGGCACATGACGACCGCGAAGACCTTCGCCGAGGCCGCGCCGTACCGATACGCCTTCGAACCGCTGATGTACGGCCGCTGGGACGACGCCGCCCGCGCCCACGCCGCCGCCGACCCCGCCCAGCGCACGCTCGCCGTCAGCGAGCACTACTACAAGGACTACACGCCCGACACCGAGGAGCTCCGGCGCCGCCTGGGCGCGCTGCCCTGCCCGGTGCTGCTCCTCGCGGGCGAGGTGGACCTGTGGCCCACCGCCAGGTCCGCCGCCGATGCCGCGTCGCTCTTCCCCGAGGTGACGCTCGCCGTCCAACCGGGCGGCGGCCACTACCCGTGGCTCGACGACCCGGAGGCCTTCACGGCGACGGTGGAGGGCTTCCTCTCCGAGGTCGGCTGACAGCACGCTCCGGGCAGCGCGGTGCCGCTGGACCGTCCGAGGTTCGGCGGAGGGGTCCGAGGCGCAGCCGGTGATCCGCCCCCTCCGGTCGGCCAGTGGCGCGACGGCAGGGCCGCACCTGCCCGCCCTCGCCGAGGAGCCGGGCGCGGGGAGCCCGAGCACGAGGAGCCCGAGCACGCGGAGCCGGGCGCGAGGGCCCCGCCCGCGAGGACCCCCGTCACAAGCCCCGGGCGACGGTCGACAGCACCGCGTCGATCGCGACGCGCAGCTCCGCGTCCGGCAGGCCACGAAGCGGGCCCTCCACCAGCAGGTCCGACAGGCCGTGCACGGCGGACCACGCCGCGTACTCGGCGCCGGGGCGGTGGTCGGCGGGGAAGGCGCCGACCCGGACCAGCTCGTCGAGGTGGGCGGACAGGATGGCGTACGGATCCGCGCGGGGGCGGTCGCCGACGGCCTGCGCGCCGTCCTGCCCCTTCCCGGCGGCGTGCGCGCCCGGCGCGGGGGCGCTGCCGCAGAACGCCGTGCGGAACCAGCCCGGCTCGGTGAGGGCGAAGTCGACGTACGCCCGCCCGATCGCCTCCAGCCTCGCCAGGGCCGCCGCCACCTCGTCGGGGAGGTCGACGGCCGCGGACCGGCTGATCATCAGCTGCCCCAGCCGGTCCATGCAACGCTCGGCCACCGCGGCCACAAGGTCCTCGTGGCCGGCGAAGTGCCGGTAGGCGGCGTTGTGCGAGACGCCCGCCCGTCTGCTGACCGCGCGCAGGACGACGGCGCCCGGCCCGCCGGTCCGGGCGAGGTCGAGCCCGCCGGTGACCAGTGCCTCCCGCAGGTTTCCGTGATGGTAGGGCCGGCTCATGGCCATGTTCCCGTCCCTCCGGTGTTGACAGCGTCCACTTTGCGGCGTAATGCTGGCATATGTCCAGATGTTCCCGCTGTCAACATCGAAGCGGCCACATCAACCGCGTCTGCCGGTTCCATCCGTTCCACCCGGTCGGAGGCCGTCATGCCCCGCCGTCCCGCGCCCCGCCGCTCCGTACCCCGCCGTCCCGCACCCAGGCCCGCCCTGGCCCTCGCGTCCGTCTGCCTCGCGGCCTTCGCGATCAACCTGGACACCACGATCGTCAACGTCGCCCTCCCGGACCTCGGCCGTCAGTTGCAGGCCACGACCCGCGACCTCCAGTGGATCGTCGACGGCTACAACCTCGCCTTCGCGAGCCTCGTGCTGACCGCCGGATCGCTCGGCGACCGGTTCGGGCGGCGCCCCGCGCTCCTCACCGGACTCGCCGGCTTCGCGATCACCAGCACGGTGGGAGCCGCCGCCGGATCCTCCGGGGCCCTGATCGCCGTCCGCTTCGCCATGGGAGCCTGCGCGGCGGTCATCTTCCCCACCACCCTGTCCGTGATCACCAACTGCTACCCGGACCGCCGCCAACGCGCCAAGGCGGTCGGGCTGTGGGGCGCGGTCACCGGCCTCGGCGTCGCCGTCGGCCCGGTGGTCGGCGGGCTCCTGCTGGCGCGCTTCGCCTGGCCGTCCGTCTTCCTCGCGCTCGTACCGGTGGCGCTGCTCGCCCTGGTCGCCGCCTGGCGGTGGGTACCGGAGTCCAGCGACCCGTCGAACGCCCGCCTGGACCCGCCCGGGCTGCTCACCGCCTCGGCGGCCATCGGCATCCTGGTCTACACCATCATCGAGGCCCCGGCACGGGGCTGGGACCAGCCCGCCACGCTCGCCGGCTTCGCCGCCGCCGCCGCTCTCACCGTCGCCTTCGTGATGATCGAACGCGGGCGCCGCCATCCGATGGTGGACGTCACCCTCTTCCGGACCCCGGCCTTCTCGGCCGCCAGCGCAGCCGTCACCGTCGCCTTCTTCGCCCTCTTCGGCTTCATCTTCCTGGTGACGCAGTACTTCCAGTTCATCCGCGGCTACGGCCCCCTCGCCACCGGCGTGCGGATCCTTCCCGTCGCCGTCACCATCGCCGTCGGCTCACTCGGCGGTGTGGCCCTCGCCGCCCGAGCGGGGACCCGCGCGGTCGTGACCGCCGGCCTGCTGATGCTCGCGGCCTCGTTCGGCTGGATCGCCCTCTCCCCCGCGTTCCAGTCCTACGGCCTGATCGTCGGCCAGATGGTCCTCATGGGCCTGGGCCTCGGCATGACGACCGCACCGGCCACCGAGTCGATCCTCAGTGTCCTGCCCCCGGCCAAGGCCGGCGTCGGCTCGGCCGTCAACGACGCGACCCGCGAGACCGGCGGCACCCTCGGCGTCGCCGTCGTCGGCAGCGTCTTCACGTCCCTCTACGCCTCCCACCTCGCCACCACCGCGTTCTCCACCCTCCCGGCCGGGACGCTCAGCGCCGCCAAGGGGTCGGTCGCCTCGGCGCTGCGCACGGCGGACACCGCCGCGGCGGGCGCCGGACCGGACCTGCGGGCCGCGGTGCGGGACGCCTTCATGAACGGGTTCCACATCGCCTGCGCCGTCGGCGTCGGCGTCTGCCTGCTCGGCGCCGCGCTCGCCCTGGCGCTCCCCGGCGCCCACTCCACTCCCGCGCCGAGCGACGCGCTGCGCACCCCGGCCCCGCTCAACCGGTGAGCCGGGGGTCCCGGGGGTCCGGGCGCGTGGTGTGCCGATCAGCCAGGTGTCGACGGGGTGCGGATTCATGGCCCGATCGGCCCGCGGGATGACGGCGGTCGGCCCCACACGCGCGCGGGCCCCGCCGTGTCCGGCGGGGCCCGCGTGTCGTCAGGGGCGGTGCGGTGGTCTCATGTGCTCGAATTCCTCGACGCGAGCCGTCAGGGGGCCGAGCCGGTCCGTGATGGCCTGGTCCGACAGACGGCCGGACGGGTCAAGGCCTGTCCAGACGCCGATGCCTCTGGCCTGGCCGAGTTCCAGCTCGAACGACTCCCACAGGATGCCGATCATGGCGAAGGCCATGGCGTCCTCGTCGAGGCCCTCCCGCCGCAGTTCGTCGCGCAGCCAGACCAGGGTCCGCACGGTCGAGCCGGATCTCGCGGCGTGGGCCCTCAGCCGCTGCATGCGGTCCCAGCGGTGCGCGCGCAGGGCGTCGTCGGTCACGTGAACCACACCTCGATCTCCGTATAGTCGGGCGGTGAGCCGACACGGAACTTGATCTCCGCGTGCGTGAAGCCGTAGCGCACCGCCTGCTTGCCGGTCCACGTCAGCAAGGCCGCTTCCTCCTCCGACCTGCCACCCTCCCCGAGCAGCCTGTTGAACTCATCGAGGTTGTCTCGCAGGTCCGACCTCGTCGACCAGATGCCCTTCACGCCCTTGAGGTCGGGGCCGAGCTTCTTCATCATGTCATCGAACATCTGCCACCCCCGGGGCAGGTCGTTCCTGTCCGCCGGCCGCCGGATCACCAGGTCGACCATGTCGTCCCAGCGGTCGACATTCGCCTTGATTCCCTGGACATCGGGACTGCCGCCGTAGCTCTCGACGTACCCCCGCGGCCCACAGTACGGCCTGGGACTGATGTTGTGGACGAGCAGCGGCGTCGGGCCGGCCAGTACGTAGTAGGTGTGCAGGCCCTGGACGGTGAGGTTGTAGGCGGGTGCGAGTCCCGTGCGGTGAGCGGCCGCGGTGACCACCACCGGCTCCGCCCCCGAGGCCTGCAGCGTGTCGCCGACGGCGAGTGCCGCGGCGTCGACCCAGGCGTGGCGACCCGGCGACCAGAACGGGTGGTGGGCAGTGGCCGTGACGGTGCCGGTGCGGCCCGCCCGGTCCCTGGTGGCGAGGTCGACGAAGTCACGGTCGTCCGGGGTTCGGACAGTGGCCTCGACGGGTCGGGCGCCGGTGACGGCGCTGTCCGGGTCGGTGGCCAGGACCTGGTCCCCGACGCGCACCTGCTCGATGGGGCGTGTGCCGCCATCGGCCATCAACACCTCGGTGCCGGCCGGGAAGCTGTTGGTGCCCAGGCAGATCCTCGCCTGGGAGAAGGCGTCCTCCAGGAAGGAGGTGACCTTGTCCCCGACGAAGGGGAGCTTGTGAGTCAGGTCGAGCAGCTTGGACGCGGCAGGGCCGAGTACGGACCTGGGGTCCGTGTTGCAGGGCGGGATCTTCTCCTTGGCATCGCCGGACAGGATCCCGATCGTGCAGGACGCGCCGTCCATGACGAGGACGGGGACGGTGTCGAAGAAGACGGTCCCGGCCAGCGACCTGGCGGCGCTCAGGATCGACAGGAAACGTTCGGAGGCACGTCCGGAAAGGTCGATCAGCTCGGTGACGCCGTTGGAGACGGTGCCGACGAGCCAGTCGAGGGGAGCCAGGACGGGAAGCGGCGGCAGCGGCAACCACGGGAAGGGATTGAGGTCGAACGGGCCGCCGACCGGCTCGGGCCGGCGACCGCCGGAACCACCGCCCTTGCTCTCCTCCTCGGCGGCCTTCTTGAGCTGCTCCTGGACAGCCAGTTGCTTGGCCGCCTCCCGCTTCGCCCACTCGGCCTGGTCCTGGAGCTTGAGCTCCATGGCCACTGCTTCGGCCTTGCGCTCGTTGATCTCCTGGATCGCGGCCGTGTCGAAGGCGGAGGCAGCGGCCGCGGCCGCCGTCCGGGCATCCTTGCCGGCGGCCTCTGCCGAGGCACGAGCGGCGGCGGCCATCGTGTAGGCGACGCGGGCCGAGCCGCGTGCCTGGGCTTCGGAGTTCCGGGCGCGCTCGACCGAGTAGCGGGACTCGGCGTAGGCCCGGTTGGCGCTCTCCTTGGCGGTGTTGGCGCCCCTGGAGGCGGCGGCGGCCTTCACCGCGCTGGCCTCGGCCTGCTTCGCCTTCTCCTGGGCCTGGGTGGCGTAGCCCGCGGCCCGGGCCGCGGCGTCACCGGCCTGGGCGGCGGCAGCCTGGGCCTCGTCGGACGAACCGGCGGCGGTGGCGGCCGCGGCGGCCGCCTCGGCGGCGCTCTGCTGCGCGTAGGCGGTAACGGCCTCCGCCTCGGAGATCAGCCGCTCGATGTCCGCGCTGTGGGTGGCGCTGAGCTCGTCCTTGCGCTGGGCCATGTACCGCCCGGTCTCGACGAAGGCACGCAGCATCTGCGGGGTGCTCTCAAGAGCGACGCGGGCGGCGGCGTCGAGTTCGGGACCGGCACCGTTGCGCAGTTGGGCGGCTCGGACCTTGTCGTCACCGAGCTGGGCGTAGTAGCGGCCGGAGCCGAGGTACTCGCGCAGGGCGTCGACGGTTCCGGCCGCTATGGCGCTCTGGGCCGCGGCCTTCACGCCGGGGCCGCCGTCGTTCATGGTCTGCGCGGTGGCGACCTGGTAGTCCTTGGCCGCGGCCTGGTACTGCCCGGTGGTCAGGAAGGTGCGGACGGTCTGGGCGTCGGCCTTCAGCGCCTGAGCGGCCGCTGCGCGCACGGCGGCCATCTCGGAATCGGTTGCCAGGTCGGCGACACGGTTGCGCTCGTCGAGCTCGACGGCCTTGGACCGGGAGGTACGCACGTAGTCGAGGACGGCGGCGTCCGTGCCGGTGAGGGCGGCGCGGGCGGCGGCGGAGTCGTAGGGTCCGGAGATCTGCACCGACAGCAGGGCGAGTCTGCGCCCGTCGGTGACGACCTGCGCGGTGTCCGCGTCGGGCTTGAGAACGGCCTGGGCCAACCGGGTGGCCTCGTCCTGGTAGCGACGGTTCTGTTGGACGGCCTCGCCGGCCTTCTTGGCAGAGTCGTCGTAGGCGGCACGGGCATCGACGGCCTGGTCCACGGCGGCGGCGGTACGGGCGGCGAGGTCCTCGGCCTCGGTGCGCCGGGCAAGGTCGCGCACCTGGGTCGCCTTGTCGACAGCGTCCCTTGCCTCGCCCGCCAGGATCCTCGCCTGGTCGGCGTGGACCTTTGAGTTCTGGGCGGCCGTGGCAGCGTCGCCGGCGTGCTGGGCGGCCTCGTCGGCGGCCTTGGCGGCTTCCTGGGCGTGGCCGGCCGCACTGGCGGCGAGGGTCCTGGCCTGGCCGGCGAAGCCGGCTGCGGCGGTGAGCAGCGTGGTCGCGGCGTTGGCCGCGCGCGTGGCCTCCTGTGCGTGGCGCTGGGTCGCGGCCGCGGCCTGGCGGACCTGGGAGGACTGGGCGCCGGCCTGGTCGGCGAACCCGCCGGCCTTGACCGCGGAGTCCGCGGCCGCGCCGGCGTTGGCGCCGGCGCGGACGGCCGACTTCATGGCGATGCCGCTCGCGTCGGAGGCGAACAGGGCGTCATCCAGTGCGCGGGCCGCGTAGAGGGCGTTCTCCCCGGCGGCCTTGGCGTCCAGGGCGGCCTGGGTGGCCTCGCCGGCCTTGCTGCGGTCCAGGGCAGCCGCGGCGGCCGCGGCACGGGCCCGGGTGGCGGCCTGGGCGGCGCCGGCGGCGGCGTAGGCGGCCTGGGTGGCAGCGGCGGCAGCGGTACGGGCCGCGTTGGTGGCCGAACGGGCCGCCAGGGCCGCGGTCTGGGCGGCGGTGGCGGCCTGGGTGGACGCCTCGGCCGCGGCATCGGCCGCGATGCCGGCCTTGACGGAGTCGCCGCGGGCCTGCTCGGTCTCGGCGGCGGCCCGCGCAGCGGCATCCTTGGCCCGCTGGGACGCCTTCTCGGCCTGCACGGCGGCGGCCTTGGCGGTCTCGCTCTCGCTCACGGCCTGTGCGGAGGCGTCCCTGGCCTGCTGCACCAGCTGGGCGACGGTCGTCCGCTCGGCATCGCGGGCGCGCGCCACGTGCTGGCCCACCCGCAGGAACTCACGGACGTCGTCAATGCTGCCGTTGAGCGCCAGTCGGGCGGCGGCCTGGGTGTTGGGGCCGCCATTGCTGAAGACCTGGACCAGCTGGACGCGGTCGTCAGCCTCGCGTGCGGGGTACTGACCACTGACCAGGAACGCCCGCACGTCGTCGGCGCTGCCCTGAAGCGCGGCGTCCGCGCCTCTGCGCACTCCCTCGCCGGCGCCGTTCTTCAGCTGGGCGACCTGAACCTGCTGATCCTTCACCAGTGCCGGGCGGTAGCCACCGGCCAGGAAGACCTGCAAGTCCTGGGCGCTGCCCTGGAGCGCCCGCTCCGCCTCGGCCTGGACGCCGGGGCCGGCCAGCGCGTGGATCTGCCCGACCGCGACCTGGTCGTCCTTGACCTGGACGGCGGCGCGTTCGGTGTCCAGGAAGCGGCGTACGTCCGAATCGCTGCCCAGCAGCGCGGCCTGAGCCGCCGCCCGCACACCCGCCCCGCCGCGCTGCCAGAAGTCCAGCACGCGACCTCGGTCGGTCGTCAGTTCGAGCGGGGCCGGGGTGGCGGCCTCTCCGGCCGCGAACGCGGGGCCACTCATCAGCAGACCGGCCAGGAGCGTCAGGGGCAGGATCCGGGCCGGCAGTCGACCCAGCGGTGCACCCCGTCGCCCCCTCCTCCCCCCTCTCGCCCTAAATACCGATATCTCCACGAAGGACCCCTTCTCTCAACTCTTCGTCAATGCCATCGGATGGAACGCACGGTGAGCCTATAGCGAAGGAGAGAACGCGCTTCCACCCGGACTTGAAAGGCCCGGTTCAGCGGCTGGAATCAACTCCCGAGACTTCTGAACACGAGCCTGCCCGAATCAGAGTAAATCGGATCAAGCCACTCCCCGGACGATGGGCGACAGGTCGTCAGATCTGCAGAATCCTGCAGTATAGGGCTGGTTTCCGGCCAATCTGACGGTGCATCGGAGGCCCACTCGCATACCCGTCCATGCCCTACACTTTGATCTCGCCTTACCTGTCGCCGGCCCGGCGCCCGGGAACTCCTCCCGACCGCACCGGAAAGCGACCCACCGCATTTGCTCGCAAGCCCACCGGAACCACGCAAGGGAAGAATGAAGATGAAGCCTCTTATACGGTGTGGTGTTGCTTTTGCCGCGTGTGCCACGGCGGCGGCCGTGGGTGTGCCCGCCCTGGCCTCGGCCGAAGGCACGCCCCAGGACGCCTCCGCTGCCCCTCTGGCCGTCGAGGACTTCGCCTACCCCGGGACCTCACCGTTCCCCGCGCTGAAGCTGTTCCGCGGCGACGGGCACATCGTGCTGGCCGACTGCTCCGGCGCCACCCAGATCAAGCTCTACAGCCGCGCGGTGGGCTCGGCCGGACCCGCCGCCTGCTTCCGGGTCACTGGTCCCACTGGCCACCTCACGCTCGAGTTGCCACAGACCTTCATCGTGCAGACCGTCGAGTACGCGGTGAGCGCCCGCCTCACCAACGACGTGGGCCTGAGCACCACGGTCGACGTGCCGAGCAACACCATGCAGAACGTCGCCGAAGGCCTGGGCCAGAAGCCCGCCGCCCTGGTCGAACTGCGGGTCGGCCGCACGGTCGACGCGCCGTGACCGACCGCCCGCGCCCGGGAGGGATCCTCGCGAGTCGCCGTATCGGCGCCCTGCTCGCCTCGCTCGCCGCTACCGCCGTACTCACCACCGGGGCATCCGTACTCGCTGTGGCCGACACCACTGCGCCCCCCTCTCCGCCGGGCGACAACACCATCGCCCCGCCCTCGGTCGAGGACTTCGGCTACCCCGGCGCAAGCGGCATCACCAACGTCAAGCTGCTGCGCGGCGACGGACACCTCCTGCTGACCGACTGCGCCCAGTCCAGCCACATCCAGATCTGGACCCGCGCACCGGGCAACAAGGACAACAAGGTGTGCTTCACCGCCACCACCGCTACGGGCTCACTCACCCTGGAACTGGCCGATGTCTTCGTCGTCCAGACCTCCGGCCACTCCGTACGGGCCGGCCTCACCGCCGGTGGCACGACCCAGACCCTGGACATTCCCAAGGACGGCTTCAAAGCCGTCGGAGAAGGCCTCGGCCAGGCCCCGACCAGCGTCGTCGAACTCCACGTCACCGGCTGACCACGACCGCCGGACACGTCAATCTTCGAGACCGAGGAAACCACCTCAATGATTCCCAAGTCCTCTGCCCGCGCCCGAGTTACCGGACTGCTGGCCGCGACGATGACCGTCGGCGCACTGGGCACCTTCTCTGCCGCGCCCGCCGGGGCCGTCGCCGCCGACCCGGCCTCCGACGGCGCCTACGCCTACACCGCCAAGCTCACCATCGGCGACAACGTCCGCACCTGCACCGGCACCCTGGTGGACCGCAACTGGATCATCACCGCCGCGTCCTGCTTCGCCGACGACCCCGCGCAGCCCGCCGCCCTGCAGACCGGCGCGCCCAAGTGGAACACCACCGCCACCGTCGGCCGCACCGACCTCACCACCGGCGCCGGCCAGCAGGCCGGCATCGTCGAGCTGGTGCCGCGTCAGGACCGCGACCTGGTGATGGCCCGCCTGGCCACGCCGATCGACGGCATCACCACCCTGCCGCTGGCCACCACCGCAGCCACCACCGGCGAGAGCCTGCGGGTGCCCGCCTACGGCCGCACCAAGACCGAGTGGGTCCCCGACAAGCTCCACAGCGGCGCCTTCACCGTCGACGCCGTCACCGCGAACGCGGTGAGCACCACCGGCACCGCCGGCGCCGCCGTCTGCAAGGGCGACACCGGCGCCCCGGTCGTCCGCGAGGTCAACGGCAAGGCCGAACTCGCCGCCGTCGCCTCCCGCTCCTGGCAGGGCGGCTGCTTCGGCAGCACCGAGACCCGCACCGGCGCCAGCAACACCCGCGTCGACGACCTCGGCGCCTGGGTGAAGAGCGTGAAGGCCTCCCGCCCGGCCAGCAGGCTGTTCGCCGTCGGCGGCGACAGCCAGATCTGGACCAACGAGGGCTCCTACAACACGAACCTGTGGAGCACCTTCGACGCGGTGCCCGGCAGCGCCAACACCCAGCAGGTCAGCTCGGTCGCCATCGGCAACACCGTGCGCCTGTTCACCGTCGGGACCGACGGCCGGATCCGGACCGCCACCGGCGACTACACCGCCAGGACCTGGAGCGGCTTCTCGGCCCTGCCCAGCAGTGGCATCCGCCAGGTGACCGCCGTCGCGATCGGCACCACCGTGCACCTGTTCGCCATCGGCGGCGACCAGCGGATCTGGACCTCCGACAGCACCGACGGGGGCGCCTGGAGCACCTTCGAGCCGCTCCCCAGCAGCGGCATCCAGCACATCACCGCCACCGCCGTCGGCAACACCGTGCGCCTGTTCGCCGTCGGCGGCGACCAGCGGATCTGGACCACCACCGGCGACTACACCGCCAACACCTGGAGCACGTTCGAGGCCATCCCGAGCAGCGCCATCCAGCACATCGCCGCCACTACCGTCGGTACCACCGTGCGCCTCTTCGCCGTCGGCGGCGACCAGCGGATCTGGACCACCGACAGCACCGACAACGGCCCGTGGACCACCTTCGACGCGGTTCCCGACGCCAGCGGCGTCAAGCAGGTCGCCGCCACCACCGTCGGCGACACGATCCGCGTGCTCGCCATCGGCAGCGACGACCAGATCTGGACCGCCGACAAGAAGGCCGACGGAAGCTGGACCACCTTCTACGCCGTCCCCAGCAGCGCCATCCAGAGCGTCACCGCCGCACCCGCGGGCTGACCGCGCGGCACGCATCCTTCCGGTGGGGTGGGGTGATCGATCGAACCCAACACCCCACCCCACCGGCACACCGTCACCACGTCCGGCTCAACCCCGGAGCGGATCGCCCATCGCCTTGGGGAGAGCGACTTCCCCGACGCCCACGGCTGGACGGAGGAGTGGCCACTCGCCCCGGCCCATCAGAAGACGACACCACACTCCCCGCCTCACCCTGGCACGCGAGGGCGGTCCCGCCTTCGACCTCCTTCTCCTCACGCCGCACCGCACCTCTCATGGTGACGATCCGTCATATTCGCCGGACACGCCCGCCCGGAAGCACCTAGGGTGGCGGGACCGACCGCTCATCCCGCCCGAGGAGCAACCGTGTCCACTCCTCCGCACGAAACGTTCACCTGGCAGCAGCTGCCGCCCTTCTTCCAGGACGCCGACGCCGAGGCGGTCCGGTCGAAGCGGCGCTACCTGGGACAGCTCCGGTTCAACCTCCTGATCCTCTTCCTCGCGGCGACCGTCGGCGCGGTCACCTTCCGGCCCTTGGGCAGCACGGTCGACTGGGCGGGGTTCGCGGCCGCGCTCGCCTTCGTCGCCTCCCTGCTGCTGCGCCTCTACATCGTCGAGCAGCGCGACGAACGCCGCTGGTACGAGAGCCGGGCCGCCGCCGAGTCGTGCAAGACGCTGGCCTGGCGCTACGCGGTGTGCGGGGCCCCCTTCCCCGAGAGCATGCCGGCCGACGAGGCACGGCGACTGTTCGTCGCGCGCCTGCGCGAGATCAGCCTCGGCCTGGAGATCGTCGACGTGTCGGCCGGCCTCGACATCAACGAGGCGATGGAGCGGTGCCGGTCCGCCGGCAGGAGCGAGCGGATCCGGATCTACCGCACCCAGCGCCTCGCGGAACAGGTCACCTGGTACGCGCGCATGGCCAGGCTCCGGGACCGGCAGTCGCGCCTCTGGCGACGGCTCGCGCTGCTCGGGGAGATGGTCGGCATCGTCGCGGGCGTACTGAAGGCGTACCGCGTGTTCACCATCGACCTGCTCGGCGTGGTCAGCGCCGGGGTCGCGGGGCTCACCGCCTGGGCCCAGGCGCAGCGGCTCGAAACCGAGGCCTCCGCCTACAGCCTGACCGCGCGGGAGATCCGGCACATCCTCTCCCTCACCGACAGCGAAGCGGACGCGGAGGCATGGGGGACCTTCGTCGACCAGGCCGAGGCGGCGATCTCGCGCGAGCACACCATGTGGGCGTCCGGCCGAACCGGGCGCATCGGGCCGAGCGACTGAGGGGCCGCATCGGCGCCGGGCGCACCGGGCCCGGGCGAGCGGACACGGCGGGACGGGCCAAGCCGCGGGGACCGCGACCACCAGAGCGCACGAGGAGCGGCACCGGGCGTACGCCCCTTCCAGAGGCCTGTCTGCGGATTCGGCCGCGCCGGGGCCGGTTCCTGGCCGATGATGTGATCTGTTCGGCGGCCGGGTCACCCGGCCGGACCAGACGGAAGGGGCCGCGTATGGGGATGACCAGCGGCACCGGTCTGCACGGCCGCCCCTGGCCCGAGCTGACACCCGAGCGGCGCCCGGTCCTGGTCGTCCCCGCCTTCCCCGGCCGGCTCATGATCCTCGACGACGGCTGGACCCCCCACGTCGGCGAGCCTCGGCCCGCCTGGTCCGCCGTCCTCGACGGCCACCGGCTGACCGTCCTGCGGCCCGGCGGCCAGACCTGGTACGACGACGAGATCACCACCACCCACGAATGGCGGCGCGCTGTCCGCGCACACGCCACCCTGCTCCTGATCACCGGCTCCTTCACCGGCCCCCGCGACCTCCGGACCGCCGCCGCGTCCGGCCGGCTGCTCCTCCTGACCACACCGATCCGGCTCACCCACACCCCCTGACCCGCCGGCCCGAGGGAGGCCGTACGCGGGCGGGCGACCAGGCACCGCGCTGCGCCTCCGAATGAGGTGACGGGGAACCGCGTCCACCCACTGCCCCGCGCATGCCGCTCGCCGGCCGGTGTTCACGGCTCTGCCGAACCTCCTGCGGTCGGAGGCCGGGAGGGGAGCCGGCACGACCCTCGGGAGGGCGAACCGCGGCCGGAGCGGCGGCGCCCGGGGTTCGACGGCACAGTGGACAGAGCCCCGGTCGAAGCCGGACCGGTCGCAGAGCGCCATGCCGTCTTGACGTCGCGACCCCCGCACGAGCGACCACAGCCGTGTGGTGGGGCCGGCCGGGCCGCCCCTCCACCAGCGGGCTCGATCCGATCCTCGTCCCCCGGAGGTCCGATGCACGCAGGCGTCGTGGTCGCCGTGCACCCCGGCGTGGAGGATCTCGCCGCGCAGGCCGAGGAGTTGGGCTTGCGCAGCTTCTGGGTCAATGACTCCCCCATGGTCCACGGTGACCCCTTGGCCGCGCTGCACGGTCCCAAAGCCGCCACCGTCGCCGGCCACCTCGGCACCGGCCTCCGCACCCGCATCACGGCCCTGGAACGGGCAGGCGTCGACCGAACTCCTCGTCCAACCGGTGATCCGACCCACCCACCGAGATGGCCCGACTCGCCGAACCCCTCGCCTGAGCGGCTCGGCTTCTCAGCGCAGCCGCTCGGCAAGTCCGACGATGATGCCCTCCGGGCCGCGCAGGTAGCAGAGCAGATAGCTGTCCTCGAACCGGGCGATCTCGCCGACGAGTTCGGCGCCGTGCGGACGCAGCCGGGCGACGGTGTCCTCGATGTCGTCGACCGCGAACATGACGCGGTGCGTGCCCAGAACGTTGTGCGGCCGGTCGCGCGGCCCGGCGTCGATCACCGTGGGGCTGCGGTACTTCGCCAGCTCCAGCCGGCTGTGACCGTCGGGGGTCCGGAGCATCGCGATGTCGCAGCGGACGCCGTCGAGTCCGGTGCACTGGTCGGCGAAGGGGCCCTCGACCTCTCCCCTGCCCTCCAGCTCCATGCCGAGCTCCACGAAGTACGCGACGGCGGCGTCCATGTCCTCGACGACGATGCCGACATTGTCCATCCGCTGGATCGCCATGCGGGTCTCCCCTTCCTCGTGCGGCCGGGGTGGCCGCGGCTGTCCCTGGGACGGAACCGCCGGCTCGTTCTCGACATCCGCGGGCCGAGGCGCGACCCGGACTCCTGCGGAGGGGTACCGCTGCTGAAACCCGCGCGCCGGGCGGCCGCGGCAGGGCTCAGGAGCGCCAGTAGTCGTTGGCGGCCGCGATGGTCTGGAACTCGACGGCGACCGTGTGGGCGGCGGCGATGAGGCTGTCCGGGTTCGTCGAGTAGTTCGGACGGCCGCCCTTGAGAACGTCCAGATCGGGCTGGAGGTTGGAGGTTCTCATCCAACGACCCCCGCTGCACATTTGTGTTCGATGATGGTCGATGCAACATCTACCGGAGTGGGCAGAATTCCTGCGGCCTCACTCCACCGCACCACCGTCCGACGATCCACCCCAGGGGTGGTGGGCGGCATCAGCCTGGTCTCCGGCCTGCGGTGCCCCGGCACCCGTGGGGGCGGTTCACGGCGTACCGGGCGGGTGGGCGAGCCGTAGGCGCGGCGCCGGCGGCAGGGGCGCGGGGGCTCCTGGTTCGGGTGCGGCGCGGAACGCCTCGATCACGTACGCCGCGAAGCGGCGGGAGGCCGCGAGCCGGGCAGGGCCCGGAGCGTCGTGGAGGCCCCGGTGGGCCGTGAGCATGAGGATCAGGTCGTCGACGACGAAGTCCGCGCGGAGCCGGCCGGTCTCCCGGGCACGGCGGGCCAGGTCCGCGATCGCCCGCTCGGCCTGCTCACGGCCGGCGGCGACGTCCGTGGCGTCGGGGTGGGCGGCCATGAAGGCGTCGGCGAACCCCCGGCTGTGGGCGTGGAGTTCGCAGATCCGCTCGATCAGGCTCCGGAATCCGTGCCACGGGTCGGGGTCCGCGAGGGCGTCGTGGACGGCGGTGCGGCAGGCCCGGCGTTGCTCGGCGAAGGTCTCGGCGATCAGGGCCTGCTTGGTCGGGAAGTGCCGGTAGAGCGTGGCGTGGCCGACCTCCGCGTGCCGGGCGATATCGCGCATGGGCGCGCCCAGGCCGCTCCCGCCGAACACGGTGCGGGCGGCGGCCAGGATGCGGGCCCGGTTGTCGCGGGCGTCGGAGCGTGGGGTCCGAAGCACGTGGGCGTCGGAGCGTGCGGTCCGAGGCAAGTGGGCGGTCATCGTGTCTCGTTTCGGCCGGGCGGACGGGGCGGTTCGTTACGTTCCGACGGTGGTGCTGTCGCACGGTGGCAGCAGCGGTGTCCCTTCGTCCAACGGCCCGAGGAGCAGAGATGAAAGCCGTCGTCATCGAGAAGTTCGGAGACCCCGGTGGTCTGGAGGTGGTCGACCTGCCGGTGCCCGTACCGGCTCCGGGGCAGGTGCTGGTCGCCACGGAGGCGATCGGGGCAGGTGGTGTGGACGCCGTGATCCGCCGGGGCACGCTCGCCGCCTACGGCTTCCGGGCGGGCCACGTCCTGGGCAGTGAGGTCGCGGGGCGCGTCACGGCGGTGGGCGAGGGCGTGGACGCCCGGTGGATCGGGCGGCGGGTGTGGGCGTTCACCGGCCTGTCCGGCGGGTACGCCGAGCAGGCCGTCGCCCCGGTCGGCGACGTCGTCGAGCTGCCCGACGATCTGGCCGCCACCGACGCGGTCGCCCTCGGCGGTTCAGGGGTGGTCGCCCACTTCGCGCTGGACCGGGCCCGCTTCACGGCCGGCGAGACGGTCCTCGTCCGGGGTGCGGCCGGCAGCATCGGGATCACGGCCGTCCAGCTCGCCGCCCGGGGCGGCGCGGGCGCGGTGGCGGTCACCACCTCGTCGGCCGGGCGCGGCGAGCGGCTGAAGGAGCTGGGCGCCACGCACGTCCTGGACCGCGCGGGTGAGGGCGGCCCGGCTGCACCGGCGGGCTTCGACGTCGTCGTCGACGTGGCGGGAGGTCCCCAACTGTCGCAGTTCCTGGACAGGTTGAACCCCAACGGGCGGTACGTGGCCGTCGGTGTGGTGGGCGGGCAGCCGCCGGCGGACTTCGGCATGCGCCTGATGGACGCCTTCCGCAGGTCACTGTCGTTCGCCACCTTCAGCTCCGACACCGTGCCCGGCCCGGACCGGCAGGCCGTTCGGGCGACCCAGTTCGCCGACGCCGCGCGCGGGGACCTGCGCACCGTGGTCCACGAGGTGCTGCCGCTGGACCAGGCGGCCCGGGCTCACCGTGCGATGGACGAGGGGGTGGTGTTCGGGAGAGTCGTACTGGCGCCCTGAACCCGCCTCCGCACCCGGAGGGTTGGTGATGATCGGCTGTTCCGGCCGGTCGGTGACAGGAGCCGCCTACGCTGAACCCGGCCGGGCCCCTGGCCCGCAGCGGCGGGGCCGGCGGTCAGGGCCGCCGACGGTCCGCGGCCCTGACCGCCGGCCCCGGGGGCGTCACACCCGGTCGTGCCCGGTGGGGCCGTTCGCGAGGTGCGCTCGCGCCCAGGTCTCGAAGGTGGTGAGGGGCAGGCCGAGCTCCCGCGCGTACTCGGGCCGGGCGGGCTGGGGGACGTCGTTGACGCTGGCCTGGGCGAAACCCATGGCGGGCATCCCGGCGGCGGTGGCCTGCGCCTCGGTCATGTCGGGGGCGGTGAGCTCGGTGCCGAGGGCGAGGGCGAGCACTGCGGCGATGTCCGCCATGGCCAGGATGTCGCCCGCGAGTTCGAGTTCCACCCCGTCGAACCGCTCCGGCGCGGCGACGGCCGCCGCGGCGGCGGTGCCGATGTCGTCGACGGCGATCAGGGAAAGGCGGGTCGAGGGCTTCAGCAGGCTCACCAGGCCGCCGCCGATTCCCCGGGGGAACATGATCGCGGCGGAGGGGTGGAAGTTCTCCATGAAGAAGCCCGGCTTGAGGAGGGTCCACCGCTCGAAGCCCGCCTCGCGGACCCGGTCCTGGATCCCGGCCTTCGCGGCGTAGTAGGGCTGCATCCAGGCCCACCGGTCGATGGTCCAGTCGACGTGCTGCCCTGCGCCGGAGACGGAGGTGTGGACGAACTGCGGCACCCCGGCGGCCCGCGCGCCCTCGATGAGGTTGACGGCCTGCGCGACCTCGCCCTCGAACCCGCGGCCGTCCAGATCGGGCATCTGGACGGAGAAGACGGCGCGCGCCCCTTCGGCGGCCCGGGCCACCGAGTCACGGTCGTCGAGGTCGCCGGTGACCAGTTCGGCGCCGAGCGCCGCTACGGCTCCGGCCCGGGCCGTCCCTGGGTCGCGGACCATCGCGCGTACGGCGACGCCACCCCTCAGCAGGGCGCGGGCGGTGGCGCCGCCCTGCCGGCCGGTGGCGCCGACGACCAGGACGGGGGCTGGCTGTGTGCTCACGGGGACTCCTCACACGGCATCCGAACATAAACGGCGGGGCCCGCCGTTTATGTCGGGTACGATACGGCGGGCCCCACCGTTTAGCAACCACGGAGACGACACCATGACCGCCCAGCGCGCGGACGCCCGGCGCAACTACACGCGGATCCTCGCCGTGGCCGAGGCGGAGGTCGCCGCCCACGGCGTCGACGCCTCCCTCGAACAGATCGCCCGCACCGCCGGAGTCGGCTCGGCCACGGTCCGCCGACACTTCCCCGACCGCCGCGCCCTGTTGGAAGCGGTGTTCAGCCAGCGGATCGACGCACTCTGCTCCCGCGCCACCGACCTCGCCGACGCCGACGATCCCCGCGCCGCGCTCCTGGAGTGGCTGGCCGCGCTCACCACCTACGCGACCTCCGCCCGGGGCATGGCCGACGTGCTCCTCCCGGCCCCGACCGACTACGGGAGCCACGTCAACGCCTGCGCCGTACGCCTCGGAGGCGCCGTCGACCCGCTGCTGCGCCGCGCCGCCCTGGCCGGCGCGGTGGCACCGGACGTGACCACCGCCGACCTGATCTCGCTGGTCACGGGCCTCACCCTCGCCACCGAACACCACCCGGACCCGGCCGCCGAGGCACACCGGCTGCTCGCCCTGACCGTACGGGGGATCAGCCCGCGAGGATGAGAGGGGCGGACGGGCTTCGTGGTGGCGGGGGCGGCCGGGCCGACCGGAGTGGGTACCGCACGGCAACGACACGCGGTACCCACCCGTCACACCGACGTGACGCCGGCAGCCCGGGAGGACCCCGACCAGGCGCACCGGCGCCGTCGGGTCAGTCGGCGAACCGGGCGGCGGCCGGCAGGGGTTCGACCCCGACGACGCGGCGGATCCGGGTGGGCTCGACGAAGATCGTGACCCGCCGCTCACCCGGGACGAGCCAGCCGTACCGCTCGGCGCCGAGGTACTTGTGCGCGAGGCCGTCCATCTGCCGGTCGGCCTGCTCGCCGGTCACGAACTCGACGGCCCGGCCGTGGATCTGGATCCGGTCGAAGGGATCCACCGGATCGGCGTGGGAGAGGCACACGCGGGCGTCGTGGCGCAGGTTCCGCTCCTTGGTCCGGCCCAGGGACGTGTTGAAGAAGACCCGGTCACCCTCGATGTCGATCCACATCGGGGTGACGTGCGGGGCGCCGTCCGCCCCGGTGGTCGCCACGAACCAGATCCGCGGCTCCTCCACGCGTGCCCGGATCTCCGCCGTCCATCCGCTCATCGGCCCTCTCCCGCTCCGGTCCTGTGGCGGGCCCGGCATCTCCGCATCCGGCCACACCCGTCCGACGTGCCGTCAGCCTACGGAATCGACAGGCGTGTTGGCGGTCCGCAGCGCCCGTCGGAAGCCGATGAGAACGCACCGGGCACGTTCTCACCGGCCGGACGGCGCGGCCCCGGCGGCCTCGTGCGGTCTCAGGCCCGCACGAGGTCCCACACCTGGTTGGCGGCACCCGTGTTCGGCGCCTGGACCACCGCCGAGCCGGCCCCGCCGGAAGCGGTCAGGGCCATCCCGGAGTGCGCCAGGGTGATGCTGAACCCCCTGCCGTGGTCACCCCAGATACGGAAGGCCTCGTTGAGCCGGACCATGTCCCCCACACTGGCCGGGTCGGCCGTGTTCGCGGTGCACGCGTACTGGATGAGGCCGGTCGTCTGCGTGCTCGAACCGGGCACGTCCAGGCACTTGCCACTGTGCGACGGGCGCAGGTTCCAGCCGCCCAGGGTGGCCGTCAGGGTGAAGACCTGGTTGGCGTTACCCGTGTTCGTCCACGTGGTCGGCGCGACCCAGTCGTCCGTCGAGGAGCCGGGGATGTCGAGGTACAGGCCGGTGGCGCGGTTCACCAGTCGGTAGCCCCGGTTCATCTCGGGATCCCCGCCGGACCACGGCACCGGCAGGTGGTAGCCGCCGCCCCACTCGTAGTCCGCGTAGTACTGGACCCTCAGCCACGGCGCGTACTCGGACTCCTCCGTGTGGCAGTTGTCGGCGGAGGAACAGATCTCGTCGTCCCGCCGGGCGTAGGTGTCCAGGACGTCCCGCTTGCTCCGGTAGGCGGCGTCGTCCAGGTTCTCCGGCCCGGTTCTGGCCAGGTAGTCGCGGTAGAAGGTGACCCTCGGCCACGTCCCGCCGCGCCGGTGCAGCGCACCCGCCAGCAGCCGCGCGGCCGCGACGTGGTCGGAGTGGAACTTCCCGTCCCAGTCGGCCGTGTGGTGGTCCGCGGACGGGTCCACCGTGTTGATCACGGTCGGCCGGTAGTCGTCGATGACGCCCTGGACGAAGGCGAGCAACTGCTCACGCGACAACCGTTGCTGGACGGGGGCGTCGTCCCCCGGTATCGGCCAGGCCTCCCGGTTGTCCGCGTACAGTGCCCACAGCTGCCCCCTGCGCATCGTGCCGGCGCTGTTGGAAGCGCTCGCGTCCGGCACCCGGAGCTCGACCGTCGACACCCGCCCGCCCAGGCTCCACAACGCCGCCTGCACGCCGGCCCGCGCGTACCCACCGTGCACCCACGGCCCGACGATCCCCGACGCGCCCCGGTAGGCGTCCCGCACACCGAGCTCACGGCTCTCCATGTACGCGTACTTCGCGCCGTCCGTCGGGTGGAGACCCCAGCGATCGTAGTAGGAACCCACCAGGAACACCGTCCGCACACAGACGTCCGGGTCGCGGAGGTCGTTGATCAGATCCGGCGCCAGGAACAGCAGGTCGTCGTCGTGATGGGCGACGACGTTCAGCACCCGGCCCGCCTGGCACCCACCGGCCGCCACCGCACCCGTCGGCGACACACCACCGAGCCCCGCCACCACCAGAACGCCGGACAACACGGTCGAAACGCGGTGCGCGAAACGCACTTGTCCCCCTCAAGGCCACAGCTCTCATTCAGCGAGCGACTCGCCGATCGGACAGTCTTTCGCAGCGGTCGGGGGCCGGCCCCGCTGGGAGCCGGCGCCGGCAACCGCGCCGTTGTGCGGGCCGCCGGGCGGCCGCGGGGCGCCCACCCCGACGGAGTGTCGGCCGGGATGGTCGGTGCGCGGCGCCAAGTCGGGCTCTTTGACGTCGAATTGCTCGATCAGAGGCTATCCAGGCGGACTCGCCGTGCGGAACCGACTTCTCCCGGTCGTCAGCCCGATCCGCCGTGGTTGTCCCCGCAGATTCGCGACATTGCCGTGAACTCCGCCCAGGTGCGCCGTCGCTGGTCCCGCCGCTCGGCTTCCGCACCGGGTCGGAGTGGCTTCGCGCTGGGCGGTCGCGGGTCGGACGGCCCGCGGCCACCGAGCCGACCGAGCCGACCGAGGGTGCCTACGGTCCGACGGCGGAACTCGACGGCTCCCCTGACCAAGGGCTTTCGGCCCGCGATCTCGGCTGCGCCGGGCCCGGGCGGAGACGGCCACCGTCCGCGGAGAGGAACACCGTCGGCGGAGACTGTGACCGTCGGCGCGGGCGGAGCGGCAGGGTTGGCGGAAGTGCCGGTCGGGCCTGTGCGACCAGGCAGCAGGCCCGACCGCACAGGTCGTTCAGCACAGGTCTTTCAGCATGGGCTACTCGGCACGGGCTACTCGGCACGGGCTACTCGGTACAGGCCGCTCGGCAGACCGGCGCGCGCCGGCGTCGTCGTGGGACGCCGCCGGCCGGCAGGGGCGTGCGGATGGTGGCTGCCGGATCCGGTGCGGTCCCGGGGGCGGCGAGGTCGGGCCGCGCCGGAGCAGGCCGATGTGCGCCGACCGTTCGACTCGGCGCGGGGGGTGTGCCGGTGATCCCCGGTCAGCGCCGGCCGGTGGACAGAATGACGAGGAACTGGCCGCCGCCCGCCTCGATGTCGGCGGACACCGGGAGCCCCGGCACCAGTCGGGAGAACCGGTCCACCAGCCAGTCCGCCGCCTCCTGGGCGTCCTGCCTGGTCGGGCAACGGCCCACCATCTCGCGGCCGCCCTTGCGCTCCAGCCGGGCGGCGACGGTGATCAGCGGCGCGGGCTCGGCCACGTACAGGCGCTCCGGCCAGGCGATGACCACCTTGACCGCGCCCTTGCGGGTGTTGCACCCGCGGTGCGCGAGCCGCTCGGCGACCTTCGCCTTCCGGTCGGCGGTCCGGCTGTCGACGCTCGGCCCCCGCGGGTCGTTCACCGACTTGTCAGGGTCGACCGGCTCGTCGCAGACCCAGCACCGCCAGTTGTCACGCTCGGCCACATCATCAAGAAGACTCACCCGAGCAACCTAGCCTGACCGGCCACGGCCTCGCACACCAGGGCAACGGACCGACCGGGACAGCGGGACCGTGCGGCGACGCGGCAGGCCGGCAGGCCCGTCCGAGGATGCGCTCCTCGGACGGACCCTTCGGCGGTCAGACGGAAGGCCGGGCCTCGGGCGTGGCCGGCTGCGGCGCCTCGGCGGCCGCGGGCACGGCGGCGGGAGCGGGCACGGCGGCGGGAGCGGCAGCGGCAGCGGGCACGGCGGCCTGGACCCAGGCCTCCTGGGCGGCCCTGGCCGCGAGCGGGTCGATGGCGGCGCGGCGGGCCTGCTGCATGGCGGTCAGCCGGTTGACCACCACGACCGCCGCGACCGCCGCGACCAGGCGCAGCGCCGACCCGGCGACCTCCAGCCGGATGGAGTCGCGCAGGCTTTCGAGGTCGCCGAGGCCCGCCGGTTCCACCGCGCGCACCATGCTGCCGGCGATCCGGCCGACGATCAGCGAACCGATCCAGGTGAACCACCACAGGCCCAGCGCCAGCTCGGAGGTCGTGCGCCGCCGTCCCTCCGCGTCCAGCGGCGCGCTCGCCCGCCAGCAGTCCGCCACCACCTGCCAGGGGAACCAGAGCATGACGACCGGGGTGATCCAGGCACCGATGGTCCAACCGCGCGCGAGACGGTGCCCGTTCGGGAGCAGCAGTTCGGCGTTCTGGCGGATGCGGTAGAGCCAGACGACGAACACCACGGCGGTGGCCAGCGCCAGGGGGAGGAACAGTGCGTTCACCCCGTTGGCCACGGATTCCAGGGCGTCGAAGTCCTCGAAATCGACGTCGCCCGACCCGTCCACCACCCGGCCCAGGAGCACGTCGGACCAGATGTCGACCGCGACGACCACCGCGGCCGCCGCGGCGTTCAACGCGAGCAGGGCGTAGACCGCCACGGCAAGGCCGTTCGCCGGACGCAGCGCCGCGGCCCATCCCGGAGCCGCCTCCGCGCAGCCGAAACAGCGGCCGCTCCCCGTCCCCACCGGACGCACCCCGCACGCCACACACATCATCAGATCGTCAACTCCTGAGAAGACCCACGTGCTCGACCACGCACGCGGGCACACCTCCGCCCCGATCGGGACGGGCGCGCCGACTCTAGGGGCTCGACGGCATCGACCGCCAACGAGATTTCCCAGCTCAGCGGCGGTATTGACGGATAACCGACGGACTGGTCCGATATGCGCGGCCCAGCGGACGGAGCCCGCCAGGTCCCTCTGATCACGTCCGCCGCGACCGGCCGGCGGCGGCCTCGCACGGGCGCCCGCAGGTCTGGTGACCCGGAACGGACGGATCCAGGAAGCGAGGGGCGGGCGACCGGGGCTCCCGACGCCCGGCCCGGCATCCTCACCGCCGGCTCCCGGTCCGGTGGTCCGCTTCCGGTTCGCCGAGGAGAACAACGGCGCCCTCGCCGCCGGGCGGACCTGCCGCCACCGCGGATCGTCCGCCCCGGCGTGACCTGTCCCGACCGCGCGGTCAGCCGCTCGACGTGAGGTCCAGCGCGTGCCCGGTCCAGGTACGGAAGGTCCGCGCGCCAAGGCGTTCGTAGAAGCCGGCGGTCGCCATCGCGTTGGTGGAGTCGACGTCCATGACGGCCCACCGGTAGCCGTCGTCCTTCGCACGGGCGAGCGTGTGGGTGAACACGGCCCGGTAGAGACCCCGCCCGTGCAGGTGGGGGCGGGTCCCGGCGTTGGCGAGGTACAGCTCGCGTTCCCGCCCCGGAGCGGCGAGTTCGGTGGCCAACAGGTAGCAGAGAAGCTCCCGGGCGTCGGCGGAGAGCAGCAGGAAGGAGGATTCGGGGCGGAAGTACGGGCTCCCGGTCATCGAGTGGCGCCAGGTCGCGGCCGTCATCGCGACGCTGCCCGGGTTGCGGGCGAAGATCTCGTTGCGGGCCGCCAGCAGCAGGGTGTCGTAGCGGTCGTCGAACGGCACCAGCACGGCCCCGGGGGGCAGCACCGGCGCGACCGCCGGCGCGTGCTCCGCCAGGTCGATCCGCATGCCCCGGTAGTGGCGGACCCGCCGGTAGCCCACCGCGTCGAGCGGCTCGGCGAGCCACCGCTGTCGGCTGTGCGTCCGGACGTGGAGCTCCAGCGGGGTGCCGTCGCCGAATCCCTCCCGGTGCCGTCGGACCGCGGTGCGGCGGCACCAGGCGAGCAGGTGTGCCATCGTGCCCGGGGTCCGGTGGGCGGGGTGCACGGCGATGTCCAGGGTCATCTCGTGGACGGGGTCGGCGTGTTCGCGCTTCCGGGTGACGGCGTACGCCACCGGTCCGGCGCCGGCCCACGCCGAGGTGGTGCCGCCGGCCAGGTCGATGCCCGAGGCCGCCCAGTCTTCGAGGAGGTCCGGTTCACCACGCCGGTCATCGGTGCGGTCGACCCGTTCGCAGGCGGCCAGCAGCCCCGCCACCCGGGCCGCGTCAGCGCGTTCCAGTGGCCGCCACACCGGCTCACTCACCCCGGACCACCGCGAGGCCGCGCTCGCCGGGCACCACCACCTGGCCGTCGGTGACCAGCATGAACCGCTCCAGGCCCGGCACCAGCACGTTGACGACGGCCATGTGCGAAGTGACGTAGTGGTCCCGCCAGTAGACCGCGAAGCCACGTTCCCTCAGGAGACCCACCAGCCGGTCGAGGTGCCCGCCCGGGGTGTCGGGCACCTCGGTCGGCTCGAAGGGCCGGACCTCGGCCGTGGCCAGCGCGGCGGTGAAGTCGGAGAGGTAGCAGGCGTGCAGCGCGGGATAGGGCCGGGTGTCGTCGCGCTGCTCGGGCAGCAGGTGCGCGTACTCCTCCCGCAGGTCCATGGTGCTGTGCAGCTGCACGAGTTCGCTCACCGCGCGGGAGATCGCGTACTCGCGGGAGAGCGACGCCCCCCAGCCGCAGATCCGGGCGGGCCGCCCCGGCGGCGCGCTCTGGTAGGCCGCGTAGGCTGGCACGCCCAGGTCGGTGGTCATGTCGATCAGGTGCACCGGACGGCCGGTGCGCGCGGCGGCGAACTCCACCAGCCCCGCGAGCGCGGCCGGCAGCGTCGCCGGGTCGACGACGGCCGGTACCCGCGGACGCGCGCGCAGGAAGGTGTTGATCAGCAGGAGGGAGAGCGCGTCGCGCTCGATCAGTTCGTTGATCGCGTGCACCGCCGCCTCGACCGGGTCGGCCCCGGCGGCCCAGCCGTTGTTGACGGAGTACCGGCCCACCGAACGGTAGTCGTAGCTGTCCCCGACCCGGCGGCGCAGGCCGTCCCCCGCCGGGCGCAGGTAGTCGGGCACGGAGAGGAACAGCGGCACGTCGAGGTCCGGACCGCCGAGCAGCGACCGGTACGGCAGGCAGCCGAGCAGCCGGTCCGACGCGTGGGCGAGCAGTGCCACGGCGACGTCCCGCCCGAGCGGGCCGGCGGCGAGACGGTGTGCGGACGCCAGCCGGATCCCCTCGGCATCGAGCCCCTCCACTCCGCTGAGATGGTGCTCCAGTGCCTCGAACAGGGCTCCCGCCCGCGCCTGCGCCCGGCCACCCTTGCCGAGCCCGAGACCGGTGCGCAGCGGCACGCCGTCACGCCGCAGGACGCACCGCCACGTTCCTGGGCTGCCGTCGAGGATCGGCGCCAGATCGGCCTCCAGGCCGAGGGCGGCGATCGCGGCCGCGGCCCTCCCGAACGCCTGCCGCGGCGCGAGGCCGCGCTCCCCGGCCTGGGGAGGTGCGCTGTGCGTGGTGGTCACGGCCGTCCCGTCTGTCGTGCTGGGTGTGTCGCGCTGGGTGTGCGCGCTGGATCCGTGGTGCTGATCGGAGGAGCGCCGGACCGCGGCCCTCGGCGTGCGAGCGGCCGCGGACCGGCGCCGTGGACCTACCGGCCGCCGGCCGGGTCAGTCCTCGTCGGTGGACTCGGCCGGCTCGGCCCGGACGACGCCGGCGAGTTCGGCGATGACGCCCTGCTCGGCCGCGGACAGCACGACCTCGTCCGGGTGAAACTTGTCGCGGTCCTGGAATCCGCCCATGGGAACTGCCTCCTGGAGTTCGTCCTGCGGCCACCGGTCAGCGGCCGGGTCCGGTCCGCACCGGATCCGGTGCGCACACGTCCCACCGCCGATCGTGTCCGGTTGACGACTCTGTGTGAATGCTTGCCCGTCCGCACGACTTGCGCGAGAGTCCGCGCATGGCTGCACCACGGTCGTCGCCCGCCCCCGGGAACGCGCCCCGGAGGGACTTCGTCGCCGACGCCCTCGAACTCACCGCCGTCCGCTGCGCCTCACCGCGTTGCGTGACCGGCGCCGGGGCGTGGGCCCTGGCCTTCCCCGCGCCGGGCCGGCCCACCGTCCAGGCCGTCGTCCGCGGCACCGTCTGGCTGACGGTGGACAGCGTCGAGCAGCCCGTGCGGCTGGAGGCCGGCGAGGCCGCGGTCCTCGCCGGCGACCGCCCCCACGGGCTGGCGAGCGGTCCGGAGCCGCCCGTGGCCGACGCGCCGGCACCGGTCCGCCCGAGCACGGCCGGCCCCTTCCTCCACGCCGGGGTCGAGGGCCGGGACGCCGTCGTCCTCGACGGCCGCCTGGAACTCGACCCCGCTGCCGAGGAGTTGCTGGTCGGCGCGCTGCCGCCGGTGCTGCGCCTCGGCGCGACGACGGCCGAGGCGCCCGCCGTCCGCTGGCTGCTGGCCCAAGCCCTGTGCGAGCTCGCCTCCGACCGGCCCGGGGCCTCCTTCGCCCTCGGCAACCTCGCTCCGCTGCTCCTCGTCCAGGTCCTGCGGGCCCTCCTCACCCACAGGGGTGCCGACAACCACCCGGCCGACCTGTTGCGCGCGCTGACCGACGAGCGCCTCGGGCCCGCCCTGCGCCTGATGCACGACGACCCCGCCCGCCCCTGGACCCTCGCCGAACTGGCCCGCGCGGCCGCGATGTCGCGCACCAGCTTCGCCCAGCGGTTCAAGGAACTGGCGGGCGTACCTCCGCTCGTCTACCTGCGGCGCCGACGGATGCGGCTGGCCCAGCGCGCCCTCCGCCGTACGGACGCGCCGCTCTCCGCCATCGCCGCCTCCCTCGGCTACGGCTCCGACAGCGCCTTCAGTACCGCCTTCAAACGGACCACGGGCCTCTCCCCCCGCCACTACCGCGAGGCCGGCCGCTCCACCCCGGACCGCCCCGCCCCGGGGTGACGGGAACGCGGGGGCGACGCGAACGCGGGGGCGACGCGAACACCCCCGACCGGGCCTGAGGTCACCCGGCGGCGCCGCCTGGGCCCGCGTCATCGCGCGCCGGGCCGTCCGACCGTTCCGTCCACAGGTCGAGAAAGGCGCGCAGCGGCGCGCTCGGCCGGGCGCCCGCGCGCCACACGAAGACCTTCCGCAAGCGGACGGCGGGCTCCAGCGGCACGACGACGAATCGCCGGTCGGCGGCGAGGACCGGGCTCGCGCCAGAGGTGAGGGCGGTGCCGATCCGCTCCGCGACCAGTGCGAGCTGGAGCGCGACGTCGTTCGTCGCGTACGCGACGTCCAGCCGCAGTCCCTCCGCGGCGAACGCGGCCCGGATGAACGCGTGCACCCCGCTGTCGGAGCCGTAGCTGATGACCGCGCCCCGGACCGCCTCGTCGAGGGGCATCGGACGGTCCGCGGGCCGGCTTCCGGCGGGGAGGACCGCGACGATCCGGTCCTCCAGCAGCACCCGCGAGACGACGCCGTCGGGTTCGCCGTCCGGCGGTCCCGCGACCACGGCCGCGTCGAGCTCCCCGGCGCGGACCTTGGCCAGCAGTGCGGGGCTCGACGCCCCGGTCAGGCTCACCGCGACCCGGGGGTACCGGCGGTGGTACTCCCCCAGCAGCCGGGGGACGTCGGTGCCTTCCAGCCCCCCGACGGTCCCCAGCGTGAACGAGCCCGCGAGCAGACCCGACCGCTCGGCGAACTCCAGGACCGCCGACGCGGCCGACGCCAGGCAGGCACGGGCGTGCGGCAGCAGGGCGGCTCCCCCGGAGGTGAGGACCACCTGCCGGGGCAGACGTTCGAACAGAGGCTCTCCCAGCTCCCGCTCCAAGGCCTGGATCTGCTGGCTGATCGCGGGCTGAACGACATGGCAGCGGGCCGCCGCCCTGGTGAACGACCGCTCCTCCGCCACCGCGACGAAGTATTCGAGCGTACGGAGCTCCATGGCCGACAACCTATCAATTCGGCGACCCGGCCGACGGGTTGCGAACGAGGCCGCCCAGAGCCGGGCGGGCCACGACGGACCCGGAGCGATCAGCGGTCGTGACGGCTGCCATCACCAACACCTATTGGACCCGTGCGGCGGGAACCCCGAAGCTGGTGGCCGGGTACCGGCCGGGCCCGCGGCTCCGGCGAAGCGCGAGGACAGACAGATGAGAGTGGCCGTCGTCGGCGGCGGCATCGCCGGACTGACCTGTGCCCTGAGCCTGCACGCCGCCGGCTTCGCGCCCCGGGTGTACGAGGCGGCGCGGAGGGTCGAGGCGGTCGGCGTCGGGATCAACCTGCTGCCGCACGCCGTCCGGGAACTCGCGGAGCTCGGCCTGGCGAACGAACTCGCCTCCGTCGCGCTGCCGCCGCACCGGCTGAACTACCACGACTGGACGGGCGGAACGGTCTGGGAGGAGCCGCTGGGACACGCGGCCGGTTACCGCTGGCCGCAGTACTCCGTGCACCGCGGCCGCCTCCAGTTGCTGCTCCTGGCCGCGGTCCGCGAGCGGCTGGGGCCGCACACGGTCCGCACCGGCATGCTGTTCCAGGGGTTCGAGCAGGACGCGGACGCCGTCCGCGCCCGTTTCCTGGACCGGACGAGCGGTCGGCCCGTGTTCGACACCGCCGACGTCCTGGTCGGCGCGGACGGCATCGACTCCGCGGTCCGCGGCCGGCTCTACCCGGACGAGGGTCTCCCGAACGGGAACGGTGTCCACATGTGGCGCGGGGTCACACCCCACCCGCGGGTCCTCGACGGCCGGTCGATCGTGGTGGCCGGAGGCACCCCCGGCGCGAAGTTCGTCGCCTACCCGATCGAGGACCGTGGGCCCGCGGGCGCCGACACCCTGGTGAACTGGGTCCTGGAGGTGCGGCACGGCCCCTCCGGACCGCCCCCGGGCGGCCCGGGCCGTCGCGTCCCCGCCGCGGAGGCCCGCGCCGGACTGTCGTCCTGGCACCTGCCGTGGATCGACCTCGCGGCGCTCGCCGAACGCTCCGCGGCGATCGTCGAGTACCCGATGGTCGACCGCGACCCCCTGCCGCGCTGGAGCTTCGGGCGGGTCACCCTCCTCGGTGACGCCGCGCACCCGATGTTCCCCATGGGCATGAACGGCGGCTCGCAGTCCGTCGTCGACGGCCGGGTGCTGGCCTGGTGCCTGGCGCGCGACGACGACGCCGTCGCGGCGCTCCACCGCTACGACCGGATGCGCCGACCGGCCGTCAACGCGATCGTGCTGGCCAATCGCGACCTGGGACCGGAGGAGAGCATCGCGCGGGCCGAGGAGCAGCCCGGATCGCTGCCCACCGGGCTGGCCGAGCGGATCGCGACCCGCTACAAGCAGCTGACCGGGGCCACCGTGACCCAGGTCAACACCCACTCGTCCTGGACGGTCCCCGCCGAGGCACTCGTCCAGGAGCCCGACCAGCCCGCTGAAGGACCCGGCGACCCCAGCGCCCACCTCACCCCCGGGGCGACAGGACCTCGATGATCGAGGCGATGTGTGAAGGCGTCATCCATGTGGCGTATTCGAGGTCGTGACGGGTCACCCACCTCCCCGGTCCAGGACCGGCCGTACCCCGCGACGCGCGACGGCGCCGCGGGGTACGGCCGGGTACCACGCCGCCGACCGCCGCCGACCGCTGCAGCCGCATCACCGCCGCCGACACCAGCGCGCCGGCCACCCAGGCCACCAGGGCGGCCTCCCACGGCCGGAGGCCGTTGCGCAGGGCCCATCGGCGGGCCAGCAGATGCGCGCACGGCGCCGCGAGCGCCACCACGGACACGGTACTGGACAGGCCTGCCGCCGAGGTCGGACGCAACCTCCGCGGCGCGGCGCCCGTCGTCCGGGAGAACGCCCAGCGCCTGATCGACGCCGCGCTCGACGGCCGGCTCGGGCCGTGAGGCCGATCCCCGCCGGAAGGGCCGACGCGAGCACGGCTCCGGGCCAGGGTCGGTCCGCACCAGGCCTCGGGCGGCGTGCTCGACCCCGACGGCCTCTCCCAGCAGGTTTCCGCCCCCCGCTGCCCCCGCGGTCTCCCGCGTTGTCCCCTTGGCGCGCCCCCGAGCTTGCCCGGACCGCCGGCCCCGGGGCGACCGTGCCCGGAGGCGTCGCCGGTCGTTGTCGACACTGTCGACCCGTTCCACACGAAGGCAGGCGAACACCGTGACCGACATCGACTGGGACCACCCCAAGGACCCCGCACCGGGCACCTGGCAGCTGGACCACGTCAAGCAGTACGTGGGCTCGAACGGCGCCGAGGGGCAGCGCTGGAACGGCACCCAGACCCTCCTGCTGACCACCGTCGGCCGGGTCTCCGGGCAGGCCGTGCGCACCCCGCTCATCTACGGCGAGGACAGCGGCCGCTACCTCGTCGTCGCCTCCAAGGGCGGAGCCGACGAGGCACCCCTGTGGTACCGGAACCTGGCGGCCGATCCCCGGGTCCGGGTCCAGGTCGGCCCGACCGTCGTCCAGGGCACCGCGCGCACCGCCACCCCGGCGGAGCGGGCCGCCTTCTGGCCGGTCATGGTGGGCCACTGGCCCGCGTACGAGGAGTACCAGGCCAAGACCGACCGCGAGATCCCGATCGTGGTCATCGACCCCGCCTGACCCGGCACGCACGGCGCCCGCGGGCAGGTGTGGGGCGGGGCCGGCCGGCGGCGGCCGGCCCCGCCCCGCGTGCCCCGGAGACGAACCCTCCGGAGCGCGGACCGACGCATGCGCCCGTCCGACCCGTCCGGTACCCCGGCCGCGGCGAATACCAGGTGGAAAGCGTGTGACGGTGACCGGCCCGCCGCGGCCGCCACCTCCGGTTCCCGACCACCAGGTCGGTGGCAGACCGTATCGCTGCCGCGCGGACACCCCGTCCCGGAAGAGAGCCCTCCCATGAGGAAACTCCTGATCCCCGCAGCCGTCGCCGCCCTGCTCATGCCCTTCGGCGCGGCAGCGGCCTCGGCCGACTCCAGCCACAGCCCCGACTCGAAGCCCGGACAGCGCAACACCTTCACCTACGCCCTGCTCCTGCCGGTCGCCAACAACCGGGTCCAGGGCATCGGCACGGCGACCGTCACCCTGCACGGCCACGAAGCGAAGATCACCATCCACGTGCGGGGCCTGCTCAACCACGCGCCGCACGCCATGCACATCCACGTCAAGGGCTCCGGCGAGTGCCCCACCGCCGACGACTCCCGCCTCCACAACGGCCACCTGGCCACCTCCACCACCGACGGACTGCGCGCCTACGGCGCCATCGGCACCTCGCTGACCACCAACGGCGACACCAGTCCCGCCAGCGCGCTGGCCGTCGACCGCTTCCCCTCCGGCGGCACCTACACCTACTCCCGCACCATCTCCATCACCGACGACGTCGCCCAGCAGGTACGCGCCGACAACGCCGTGGTGGTGATCCACGGCATCGACTACAACAAGAACGGAAAGTACGACAGCGTCCTGGGCGCCAGCGAACTCAACCCCATGCTCCCCCAGGAAGCCACCGCCCCCGCCCTCTGCGGCCCCCTCCACTGACCCGTTCCCGTCTCCCCCGCCTCGCCCGGCCCGCGGTGCGCCACACCCCCACCGCGGGCCGCACCGGGCGCGACGTTCGCAGCGGCTCCGGACCGGCAGTACCCTCGCCCGGGTGACGGCCGACGGATCGGTACTGTGGCCGGACACCCCGTCGAGAGGCACCCTCCCCATGGCCAAGAACGCCGCCGAACCACGTGCCGCGGCACCCAAGCCCCTGCTGAAGCTGACCGGCGTCAGCCGCTCGTACGACGAGCGGGAGGTGCTCCGCCCCGTGAGTCTGTCGCTGGCCGCCGGGGAGTGCGTGGCGCTGCTCGGACACAACGGATCGGGCAAGTCGACCCTGCTCAGGGTGGCGGCGGGACGCGACGCCCCCAGCAAGGGCACCGTGGTCTTCGACGGCATCCCGATGGACGAGAACGACCCCCGGATCCGGGCCCGGGTGGCGGTGGTCGGCGACACCGTCACCTGCTACCCCGACCTGACCGTCCGCGAGCACCTGCTCCTGGTCGCGGTCGCGCACGGGGTCGCCGACGCGCCCGGCTGGGTCGCCCAGGTCCTGGCCGACCGGATGCTCAGCGAACGGGCCGACGCGCTGCCCTCGGCCCTGTCGTCCGGGCAGATGCAGGCCCTGCTGCTGGCCTGCGCGCTGGTGCGCCCGCGCGATCTGCTGCTGCTGGACGAACCCGAGCAGCGGCTCGACCCGGAGGCCCGCCGACACCTCGCCGACCTGCTCAAGGCAGAGCTGGCCGACGGTGTCGCGGTGCTGCTGGTCACGCACCACACCGACCTCGCCCTGGACGTGGCCGACCGGGTGGTGGTGCTGGAGGACGGCAAGGTGCTGAAGCAGGGCGCGACCCACAAGGTCCTGGCGGCCGACCTCGCCGCCCGCGCCGCCGCGGGTTCGGCGGGTGTCCGGTGACCACCGCCCACCCGACGGCCGGCCCCGCGCCCGCCCCCGGCCCCGGCCCCGACGCCGTCGCCGTCGTCGAGGCGTGGACGGACGACGACGACTGGACCGACGAGACACTCGCCCTGCTCCGCGCCCTGCGCGCGCCGCACCGACGCGACCGCGCCAAGTCGGTCGGCTTCGCCGTCTACTGCGTGCTGCTCATCCTGGCCATCTGGGGCGGCGTGCCCAGCCTCGGCCTGTTCCTGCAGGCCTCCATGGGCGCCGACTACACCGGTCACGGTGGCGATCTGCTCGCCGCCATGCCCGCCGGGATCACCGCGATCGGTCTGCTCACCTTCGTCCTGCTGGTGAGGGACGGCCTGTGGCGCGGCCCGGTGGTCCCGCCCCGGGCGGCGACCGACTGGCTGCTGGCCCACCCCGTCCGGCCCGGCCCGGTGCTCCGCCCGTGGTTCTGGCTGTCCTGCGCCGTGGCCGCCTTCCCGGGCCTGGTCGCGGCGGTCGGCGGCATGGTCGCGCTCGGGCTGACCGTCCGGGTCGGCCTGCCGGCCGCGCTCGGCTGGTGCCTGCTCGGCGGGCTCTGCGTGCCGCTGCTCGCCACCTGCGCCGCGCTGGTGGTCGAGCGCGGGGACCGCGCCGCCCGCTGGGTGCGCCGGCTCACTCCGTATCTGACGCTGCTGATCATCGCCCTGGCCGGGCAGAGCGCGCTGGCCGTCGCCGGCCACCCGGTGCACGGGCTGGAGCTGGTCGAACTGTGGTCGGGGCCGTGGGGTTGGGCCGCGATCGCGGCGCTCGCGCCGACCCCGGCCGCCGTGACGGGCGGCTGGGTGGCAGCCGCGCTCCTGCTGCTGTCGGCCGCCGCCGCGCTGGTGCTCGCCGACCGGGCCGCCGTGACGGTGCCGCTGGCCCGGCTGCGGGAGCGGGCCAGGACGGCCGCCGGGGTGCTGGCCGCGCTCCGAACGGTCGAACTGCGCAACGCCCGGCTGGCGGTGAACAGCGCCAACGGCAGTGGCCGGCAGCGCCGGCTCCGGCTGCCGGCACCCCGGCGGGCCTGGCTGGTCGTGCCGTGGCGGGACACCCTCGCCCTGCTCCGCGCGCCCTCCCGGCTGGGCCGCGCGGTGGTGCTGGCGGTACCGGCGCCGCTCTGCGCCGTCCTCGCGCACGACGCCACCGGCGGACTGTCCTGGCTGGCCACCGCCGTCGCGCTGGTGTTCGGCTACCTGGCCGTCGCGCAGCTGCTGGAACCGGCCCGGATCGAGACGGACGACGTCCGGCGAGCCTCCTGGTCGCCGTATCCGTTCGCCGGGCTGATGCTGCGCCACGCGATCGTCCCGACGCTGGCCGGGCTCCTGCTGGGGCTGGCCTGCGCCGGGGCGCTGCTGACCGCGGGCACCGGCCCGGCGGCCTGGCTCGCGCCGGCCGCCGCGCCGGCACTGGTCGCGGCGGGGCTGGTGAACGCCTGCCGCGGGGTCCTGCGCAAGGACCTCATGCTGTCCCCGGCCCAGGGCGCGGGCGGCGGGACGGGCCCGCTGCTGTTCGCCGCCTGGTACGCGGCCGGGCCGGCCGTGGCCGTGGCGGCGCTGACGCCGATGTTCTCCTCGGCGCTGCGCGGCGGGACGGCCGTCCCGGTCGGCAAGGCCGCGCTGATGGCGGTGGTGGTCGCGGTCCTGCTGCTGCGCTGGGCGCAGGCCAGGGCGACGAAGATGAGCAAGGCCCGCCCCGGGACGAGCGCTCCGTAGACCCGTCCGGGCACCGCGGGGTCGTCGCTCCGGACGCGTCGGCGCGCCGCCCACCCGCACCGGGGCCCGCGCCGCACGCCCGGCGCGGGCCCCGGTCGGCCCGGAACGCGGGGCCGGGCCCGGGGCGTCAGGCCGCCTTGGGGAAGTCCTTGCGCTTGATCTTGGCGCGACGACCGTCGGGGTGGTGGAACACGATCCCCTCCGCCGGGCTGCCCGGCGCGTAGCGGCTCTCCAGCTCGGCGAGGAACGCCCGCAGTCCCTCGTAACTGCGCGGCACCGCCTCGTACACCGGTACCTCCAGGTCGAACGGCACGCACAGAGAGCCGTCCAGCTTCAGCGGGTTGCCCTGGATGCGCGGACCGAGGGCCTCGCAGGCGTGCTCCCCGTCCGGCCAGGTCGACACATCGGTGCCGCGGGCCGCGGTGAGGATCCACTTGTCCTCGGGGCCGTGCTCGTCGGTGTCGACGTACCAGCCGTCGACGATGCCCTGCCGTTTCTGCGCCTTGCCGGGGTTGCGCCGCTTCTCCACCCGGACCAGGTGGCCCCCGCGGGTGGTCAGGCGGACGTTGGTGCCGTCCAGCTTCTCGGTCGGCGCGCCCTCCCCCGCGAACACCCAGGCGCACTCGGCACGTGGGCGGTCCACGACGCGGAAGTCGCCGTCCCGCTCGAACAGCGTGGGGATCTTCTCCATGACCTGCCGTCCTCTCCTGACCTGTCCGACCAGCTCCTCGTGCGTGATCGCCCCCGCCGCCAGGCCGCTCGCCAGGGCCCGCACGAGGTCCGCGACGGAGACCTCGGCATCCACGGCGACACGCTTCAGCGCCTTCTTCTCCTCCGGCGAGATCCAGGCGACCAACCGCGACCAGCCCTCCGGCGGGGTCCAGCGCGCCAGTCGCTCGGGATCCTTCCGTGGCCGGCCGCGACGTCTGACCTCTTCTTCCATGACCGTGAGCGTAGGAGTCGAATTGATGAGGTGTCAATTGGCATAACAGAAATTCGCCCGGCCGCCGACCGTTCCCAGCGCCGCACCCCAGGAACGGTCCGGGCCCGGCAGCCCAGGAGCGGTTCGCGACCGCCGTCAGAGGCTCAGCAGCAGGTCCCGGACCGCCTCGGACCGGGAGAGGAACGGGTGGTGGCCGGCGTCGAGCTCGACGACGCCGCCGGCCCGGCGGGCGAACTCGCGCTGCCGGTCCGCCGGTGTGCCCCCGTCCCGGGCGCAGACGAGGTACGTCGAGGGCACCTGCTGCCAGGCGGCCGCTCCGACCGGCTGCCCGGTCACCCGCAGGCTCTGCCGGGCGAGGTGCTCCGCCGCCCGCTCCTGGACCACGCGGTCGCAGTCCTGGAGGAAGGTGTCCACGAGGAGCTCCGGCCGGACCCCGAAGGTACCGGCCCCGGGGTCGACGTCGAGGAACGGGGCGGGGCCGCCGTCCCCGAAGTCCGCCAGGCTCTGCCCGACCTCGGGCAGATAGCTGGAGATCAGCAGCAGATGGCGCACCGACCCGACTCCCGCGGCGGCCTCCGCGACGACCACACCGCCGTAGCTGTGGGCGACCACCACCGTCGGCTCGTGGCCGGCCAGCAGCGCCTCCCGCACCGCGGCGACGTCCTCCGGCAGCCCCGGACCGTCGACGCCGCCGGGCGAACCCGCCTCGCCGCAGCTCGGCAGCGCCGGGGCCACGCTCGCCACCCCCCGCGCTCGCAGCAGCCCGGCCGTGCGGTGCCACCACCAGGCACCGTCCCGCACGCACGCCCCGTGCACGAACACGACTCGCATCGCCACCTCCACGTCGACTCCGGCTCCCGCTCCGACCCCGGGCCCGACGCCCGGGCCGGCCGCGGTCTGCCGCCCATGCTCGTCGAACCCGCGGCGGCCCGCTCGTCCTCACCGACCGCCGAGCCCCGGTCCCGAGCCGGAATCCGACCCCGGTCAGGCAGGAGTGGTGTGGAAATGGCGGGCGAGGAAGGTGAACCAGGTCTGCTGGAAGGTGGTGGCCAGTCGCGAGTCGGGGGCGAAGAGGTCGAAGGCGTGATAGGCGCCGGGGTAGAGGTGGAGTTCGACCGGGACGCCGTCGGCGCGCAGCCGGGTGGCGTAGTCGAGATCCTCGTCGCGGAAGCAGTCGAGGTCTCCGACGGCGATGAACGTGGGCGGCAGGGCGCCGAGGTCGGCGGCGCGGGAGGGGGCCGCGTACGGGCAGACGTCGTCGGTACCCGCCCGGTCGCCCAGGATCGCCTGCCAGGCCAGCAGGTTGGTCGAGCGGTCCCAGATGCCGATGTCGGTGATCTCATGGCTGGACGCCGTCCGGTTACGGTCGTCGAGCATGGGATACGTCAACGACTGGAAGAGCGGCGCCGCAGCGCCGCGGTCGCGGACCAGCAGGGCGGTGGCCGCCGCGATGCCTCCGCCGCCACTCTGGCCCGCGATCCCGATCCGGGCGCTGTCCAGGCCCAGGGCGTCCGCCTCGCGGCCGAGCCACCGGTACGCGGTGAAGCCGTCCTCGGCGGCGCCGGGTGCGGGTGTCTCCGGGGCGAGCCGGTAGTCGACCACGGCGACGGCGCAGCCGAGGCTCGCGCCCAGCCGCTTGAGCCACGGGTCGTCCTGGGCCGCGAAGCCGAGCACCTGCCCGCCGCCGTGGAACCAGAGCAGCACCGGCAGTGGTCCCGGCGCGGCCGTGGGCCGCAGCAGGCGGATCGGCACGTCGGGGCCGTCCGCCCGGCTCGCGAGATGCTCCTCGACGATGACCGACCGGTCGCCGGGCAGGCTGTCGGCGGCCAGCTCGGCCTGGGCGCGGAACGCCGCGCGCGTCGCGGCGAGGTCCGTCAGGTCGAACGCGCCGTTGGGGGTCATGGGGATGCCGTCGAGGGCCAGGCTCAGCTCCTGGTCCATCAGCTGACGGGACGTGGGCATGGTGGTGCCTACTTTCGGGGGTTCAAGGATTCAGGGGATCAGGGGATAAGGGGGTCAAGGAAACAGGGGAGCCGGCTCAGGGGCGGAACGAGTCGATGACGACCACACCGGTGGGCCCGTACGTCTCCAGGGACTCCAGGACCCCGCTCGCCTCGTGGAGGCCGACGGTGCGCGAGACGATGCGGCCGGGGTTGAGGCGGCCGGCGGCGATCATGTTGAGCATCGTGCCGAAGCGCTGACCCTGCATGCCGAAGGCGCTCAGGAACTCCAGCTCCTTGACCATCATGACGTCGATCGGCAGCGCGACGTCCCCCTGCTCCGCGGCGGTGGTGTGGCCGAGTTGGAGGTGGCGGCCGCGAGTGCGCAGGGACAGCACGGAGTTGCGGCAGGCGGCGGCGATGCCCACGGCGTCGACCGATACGTGCGCGCCGCCACCGGTGAGGGCCCGCACCGCCTCGGCGGGGTCGTCCGCCGCCGCGTTGACGGTGTGGACCGCGCCGAGCGCCCGGGCGGCGTCCAGCTTGTCCTCGGTGATGTCGATCGCGATGACGTTGGCTCCCGTCGCCGCGGCGATCTCCACCGTCGACAGCCCCATGCCGCCCCCGGCCCCGTACACCGCGACCCACTCGCCGCCGCGGACCCGTGCCTGGTCGACCACCCCGTGGAAGGCCGTCATGTAGCGGCAGGCCAGCGCGGCGACCTCCACGAAGCCGACGCCCTCCGGCACCGCGACCAGGTTGACGTCGGCGAAGCGGACCATGACGTACTCGGCGAAGGCACCCCAGTAGGAGACCCCGGGCACGAGCGAGTCCACGTGCTCACAGACGTGCTGGTTGCCGCTGCGGCACATCTCGCACGAGCCCTCGCCGGGATTCATCGGGAAGATGACGCGGTCGCCCTCCCGCCACCCCCGCACCTCGCGGCCGACCTCGACGACGGTGCCCGCGAACTCGTGGCCGAGGACGAACGGGGCCTCGACCCGCGGGCCGCCCGTCCAGAACTCCCCGGCCCACAGGGCCCAGTCCGTCCGGCAGATGCCGTTCGCCCCGACGCGGAGGATCGCGCCGTCCGGGGGGCAGACCGGATCGGGCACGTCGCGGAGGACGAGCGGCTGGTGGAGTTCCTCGATGACTGCGGCGCGCATGGCGCGGCCTCCTCGTGCTGCGGAGAGATGGGGAGCGAAGAGATGGGGGATGCGAAGGGAAGCGGAGCACGCTCGGCCCCGTGTCCACCGGTTCAAGTGGTGGACCTTGAAGCTAGACGCTTGTCCGGAATCGTGTCAACCGCTTAAAGTGGTGGACATGGATGACAAGGACGTCCGCGACGGACGCCAGCGCGCCAAGACCGACTTCCGCTTCGACGACGCGCGGCTGTGCTTCGCCTTCGTCGGCACCCTGGCCGACCGCGGCACCGACACGCCCTTCGAACGGCTCGCCCGGCCCGAGGACTTGAGCCGCTGGGCGGTGCAGAGCGCCTGCGCGACGGCGCCGCCGCCCTGCACCGAGGCCGACCTGGACCGGGCCAGGCACCTGCGCGAGGCGATCCAGCGGACCGGCCGCGCCCTGGCGGACACCGTCCCGCCCTCCCCCGAGGACATCGCCCTCGTCAACCTCACCGCCGCCGAGCCGGCCCCGATACCCGAACTCACCCCCGACGGGAGCACCGTGCGCTGGCACGGCGACGCGGTCACCTCGGTGCTCTCGATGGTCGCCCGGGATCTGATCGACCTCTGCGGGTCCGACCAGCGCACCCGGGTCCGCGTCTGCGGGAACCCCGACTGCGGCGTACCGTTCGTCGACGCCTCCCGCGCGGGCGCCCGCCGCTGGTGCTCGATGAAGACCTGCGGCGCGCTCGTCAAGAAGCGCGCCTACCGGGCGAGGCTGCACCCACCCGCCGACGGCGCCTGAACGGCGGTCGCCCAGCGGTAGGCGGCCGGCGTCTCCGGTTCGACGGTGCCGGCGTCGACGGGCCGTTCGAAGGCCGCGGCGAAGCCGTCGATCCAGGTCACCGGATTGGTGCTCCGGAGAGGGGCGTCGGCCAGGACGACGTCCTCCCAGCCGGCCCCGAGGTCGACCCGGACCTCCTCCACCCGGTGCCCCAGGGACTCCGCGGAGATCACCTCCCTCCCGGAAGGGGTCCAGGTGACCGCCCGGAACGGGAGCGTCGCGCACGCGGGTGAGCGGGTCCTGCGGGTGATCGAGGCCGTCCTGGACCGCCGCCCGGGCCCCGGGGCCGCCCACTGACGGGCGCTGCCACGCGCGGATCCCGCCGTGCCGGAGCACCCGGCCGCCCCTGCGCCGAGGAGCCGATGAGGCCGACCGGCCCGCCGACTCCGCACAACCATTTCGAGCACGCGCTCGTCCAACTCCCCGACCCGGCCGGGGAGTCCTGGATCCGACCCCCTCCCCGTCCCGGCCGCGCCCACCCGCCGAACCCCAGGAGGACAGCCGTGACCGATCCCGCCCCGCTCCCCGGACACCGCGTCCGCGCCACCCTGCTCAGCCTCGCCGCCGCCCTCGCCACCGCCCTTCCGGTGACCGCCCCGGGTGCGGCCCACGCCGAGCAGATCCCTCGCTACACCCTCGCCTTCGAACTGCGCAACCACGCGACCGGCAAATGCCTGGAGGTCGCCGACTGGCGTACCGACCGCGGTGCCCCCGTCCGCCAGTGGACCTGCACCGGCGGCGCCAACCAGCAGTGGACCGCGAACAGCAACACCCTCCTGTTCAACAAGCACAGCTCGCTGTGCCTGGACGTTCCCGGGGCCGGCACGGTCTGGGGCACCCAGGTGATCCAGTGGGAGTGCGGCCTGTGGACCCGACCGGCCAATCAGCGCTGGAACGTGCCCGGCGTCAACACACCCTCGACCGGCTACCTGGCCTCCGACCTCCGGCTCGTCCTCGACGTACCGGGCTCCGACCCCGCCGACGGCACCCCGGTCGTCACCTGGGGCGCCAACGGCGGCGCCAACCAGACCTGGACCGGCCTCCAGCCCCCGATCGACCACTTCTGACACCAGCGCGCACACGGAGCCGCGACGGCACGGCGACGAGGACACCCTCCACCACCCGTCCGGTTCCGACGCCGGACACGCCCGCTACACGACGCGACCGCCCCCCTGGCTGCGAGCCCGACGGGGCTGAGCCCGGCCGGCCCGGCCCCCGCTACCGCCGCGGAATCCGACGGCCGGGCCGGGACCCCGGACCGAGGACGTCCCGGCCCGGCCCGGCGACACGGTGTCGCCGAGCCGAACGCACCAGGCGCGACCACCGGGCCGGCCGTGATCCCGGCCTGCCCGCGCACCCGACGGTCCTACGCTTCGGGACGGCCGTTCAAGCCCGTGCCCCGGCCTGGGAGGTGACGTCGAGCGGCCGAAGGAAACGGCGCTCGTACCGCTTGATGCAGCCCGTGCTCCGGGCCAGCTCGAAGGCGGCCTGGCACTCCGGGTCGGTCGTGCTGTCCGTGCGGTACCGCTCGTACGCGGCGAAGGAGGGAAAGGAGAAGAGGGCGTAGGCGATGTCACTGTCCCCCTCGCTCGGCAGGAAGTAGCCGTGGTGCGTCCCGCCGAAGCGGTTGACGAGCCCGACCCAGCGGCGGCCGTACTCCTCGAAGTCCGCCAGCTTGTCGGCGTCGATCTCGTACTTCAGGTGAATGGTGATCATGCCCCTATGAAAGCGGGCGCGTCGCCCCGAAGGCAACGGCGGGCGAGGCCCTCGACCAGGCGGGTCGTCAGCGGGCGTTCGGTGATCGTGCCCAGGACGCCACGGCCCCGCCACCGACGGTGCCACCGGAAATCCGGGTGCGCTCCGACCGGTCGCCCCCGCAGACTGGGCGCCGTCCGCACCGGACGACGACGACCGCGCCGACGTGGTCGTCCGCACCGACGTGGTCGTCCCCACCGGGCGACCCCGTCCGCACCGAACGAAGGAGCCCCGTGCAGGGAGCCGTCACCGTCTCGCCCTCCGAACTCCCCGACCTGCTGCTCGGCCTGGCCACCGTCAGGCCGGTCTTCCTCTGGGGCGCCCCCGGGATCGGGAAGTCCTCCCTGGTCCGGGCGTTCGCCGACTCCCTCGGCCTGGAGTGCGTCAGCCTGGTCGGCTCCCAGCTCGCGCCGGAGGACCTCATCGGCGTCCCGCAGATCACCCCGGAGGGCCGCTCACGGTTCTGCCCACCCGAACAGATCGCCCGCGACGAGCCGTACTGCCTCTTCCTGGACGAGCTCAACGCGGCCTCCCCGGATGTCCAGAAGGCCTTCTACTCGCTGATCCTGGACCGCCGGATCGGCTCGTACGAGCTGCCGCCCGGCTCCGTCGTGATCGGCGCCGGCAACCGCGCCACGGACGCCGCGCTGGCCCGCCCGATGGCGTCCACGCTGGTCAACCGGCTGGTCCACGTCCATCTGCGGGCCGGGTCCGAGGACTGGCTGCGGTGGGCGGCCGGCGCGGGCATCCACCCGTGGGTCCTGGACCACCTCACCGACCGGCCCGACCACCTGTGGTCCGAGCCGCCGAAGACCGAGGAGCCGTTCTCCACCCCGCGCGCCTGGCACATGCTCTCCGACGCCCTGCACTCCTTCGGACCGACTCTGGAGGAGACCACCCTCAAGGTGATCGCCCACGGACTGCTCAGCCCGGGGCACGCCGTCGCCTTCTGCGGGTATGCCAAGATCGTCCGCAACTCGTACGGACTGGAGGCGATCGTCAAGGGCGACGCCCGCTGGCCGCACCGGCTGGAGGACCGCGACCTGCTCTACTACCTGGCCGACGCCTTCCGCGGCCGGCTGGTCAAGGAGCTGCCGGCCCGTAAGGAACACGCCTCCGCCGGGCTGCGGCAGACCGCGTACCGGGCGAAATCACTGCTGGTGCAGCTGGCCGAGATCTCGGTGGAGGTCGCCCAGACCGTCATCGCCGACGGTCCCGACGGCAATCCGGTGCTGCCCTCGTGGTTCCTGATCGAGGCGGCCCGCGACATGCCCCGGCTGGTCGAGGCCCGCCGGTGAAGGCCTCCGACGGCCGGCCCCGGCCCGACCCCGCCGCCGAGGCGTTCGCCGCCGGCCTGGCCATGCTCCGCCTCAACAGCGCCTTCGCCGCGCTGCGGCCCGCGATCTGCCGCAGCGAGGACTGCGCGGTCCTGCCCGCCGGGGGCTGGGCGGTGGTCGACTCCGGCGGCACCGTGCACGTCGACCCGCGCCGGCGCGCCGAGCCCGCCGAGTGGGCCTGGGTGCTCGCGCACACCCTGCTGCACCTCGGTTTCGGGCACGTGCCGGCCGCCAAGGGCACGCGGGTCCAGCCCGACGCGTACGAGGCCGCCGCCCGCTGCGCGGTGGTCAACCGCTTCCTCGCCACCTTCCCGATGGGCCGCGCGCCGGTCCCGCTGCCGCCCGTGCACCCCGGCGGCGACGAGGAGGAGTTGGCCGCCCGCTGGCGCCGTGACGGACTGCCGCCCGGCGCCGCCGACGCGGGTACCGCCGGGCGCGGCCGCGACCAACTGCTCGTGCCCTGGCGGGAGTCGGACGACCCCAGGGACTGGAGCACCGCCTTCGCCGCCGCCCTCACCCGGACGATGTCCGCCGCGATGGACCTCGCGGGCGGGCGGATCGACGCCTCCACCGGCGAGCGGTTCCCGGAACGGCCCTGGCACCGCGCGCTCAACTGGTTCGTCTCCTCCTACCCGCTGCTCGGGGGCATCGCGGCCGGCCTCACCCTGGTCGCCGACGCCGAACTCGCCCGCACCCAGGGCATCGCCGTCGCGGCCGTCAACGCCGAGGCCGGCGAGATCTACCTCAACCCGCTGCTGCGCCACACCGACGAGGAGTGGCGTTTCATCCTGGGCCACGAGATGCTGCACGCCGCCCTGCGGCACGGCGAGCGCCGAGGCGCCCGTGACCCCTACCTGTTCAACGTCGCCGCCGACTACGTCGTCAACGGCTGGCTGCTGGAGATGGGCGTCGGCGACATGCCGCAAGGGCTCCTGCACGACCCGCTGCTCCACGGCCTCAGCGTCGAGGAGGCCTACGACACGATCGTGCGCGACGCGCGCCGGACCCGCCGGCTCGCCACCCTCGCCGGGAAGAACCGCCCCGACCTCCTGGACGCGCCGGTCCCGCACGGACGCGGCGGGTACGTCGACCTGGACGACTTCTACCGGCGCGGCCTCCAGCAGGGCTTCGAGCTGCATCGGCGCGAACGCGGGCTGCTGCCCGCCGGGCTGGTCGAGGAGATCCGCGCGCTCGCGCACCCGCCGCTGCCCTGGGACGCCCGGCTGGCCCGCTGGTTCGACGAGTTCGTACCCGCCCCGCAGCCGGCGCGCACCTGGTCCCGCCCCGCCCGGCGGCAGTCCGCCAGCCCGGACATCCCCCGGGCCGGACGCCACCACCCCCACCAGGAACTCGCCCGCTGCACCTTCGGCGTCGTCCTGGACACCTCCGCCTCGATGGACCGGACGACACTCGGCAAGGCCCTCGGCGCGATCGCCTCCTACGCGGCCGCCCGGGACGTGCCGGCGGCCCGGCTGGTCTCCTGCGACGCGGCGCCGCACGACGCCGGCTACCTGCCGCCCACCGAGATCGCCGGCCGGGTCCGGCTGCGCGGGCGGGGCGGCACCGTCCTGCAGCCCGGGATCGACCTGCTGGAGCGCGCCGAGGACTTCCCGCCCGGGGCACCGGTGCTGGTCATCACCGACGGGGAGTGCGACGTCCTGCGGGTGCGCCGCGAGCACGCCTACCTGATCCCGCGCGGTGCCGGACTGCCGTTCACCCCGCGCGGGCCGGTCTTCCGGTTCCACTGACCGGTTCCCCCGGCCGGTTCCCCCGGGCCGGCTCATCGACAGGCCCATTGACCGGGCCGTTCACGCGGGCCACTGACCGGGACCGGCCCCCGTCCCGAGTCCACCCCCACGTCCTTGGCGGGCGCGTGACGTGGGTGTTGCCCCGGATTGCGCTTCCGGGCGAGCCCTTGAGCGCCGCCGACCGGTGTGTGAGTGTGGGGCCGACGTCCGGTGATCGAATCCGGACCGCGGAAGTCGAACCGCGCCCGCCCGGACCGGGCCCGGCGCGGAGTACGGAGGAAACCGGTGCCGTCACCCTCGCAGCCCCTTCGGAGGCTGGGCTTCCTGACCATCGGGCTGTTCGACCCGGCCGACCCCCGCCAGGGACACGAGTCGACGCTGCGGATCGTCGAACTCGGCGAGCGGCTGGGGTTCGACAGTGCCTGGCTGCGCCACCGGCACCTGCAGTACGGGATCTCCTCCCCCGTCGCGGTGCTCGCGGCGGCCACCCAGCGCACCAGCCGCATCGAGTTGGGCACCGCGGTCATCCCGCTGGGCTGGGAGAACCCGTTGCGGCTGGCCGAGGACCTGGCCACCGTCGACCTCCTGTCCGGCGGCCGGCTCAACCCCGGGGTCAGCGTCGGACGCCCCGGACACTACGACCGGGTCGCCCCCGCGCTCTACCCCGACACCGCCGAGGCCGAGGACTTCGGCTACGAGCGGGTGCGAAGGCTGCTGGACTTCGTCCGCGGCGAGCGGGCCACCGACTTCAGCGGGACCGAGGGCATCGAGGTCTACTCGGACCGGGTCCAGCCGGTCGCGCCCGGCCTGGCGGACCGCATGTGGTACGGCGGCGGGAGCCTGCGCTCGGCCCGCTGGGCGGGCGAGCAGGGACTGAGCCTGCTGACCAGCAGCGTGGTGCGGGCCGAGGAGTCGGAGGACTTCGCCGAGATCCAGCGCTCGCAGATCGCGGCGTTCCGCGCCCACCACCCCGCGGGCGCGGGCGCCCGGGTCTCCCAGGGGCTGGTCGTGATCCCCACCGACAGCGCCTCGGCGCAGCAGCGCGCCAAGTACCGGGAGTACGTGCGGAGCCGGCTCGCGCGTACCACCGCGCCGCAGGGGCCGGCGCGGATGATGTTCGCACCGGACCTGATCGGCACGTCCGCCGAGATCGCCGAACAGCTGTACGCCCACGCCGCGTTCCGGGAGGTCGACGAGGTCGTCTTCGCACTGCCGTTCTCCTTCGAGTACGAGGACTACGTCCAGATCCTCACCGACCTCGCCACCGGTCTCGGCCCCGCGCTCGGCTGGCGGCCCACCCACTGAGACGCCCCGGCACGTCAGGGGCCCGCCGCTTTCGCCATGTTCCTGACGTTCCGTCGGGCCCCTGCCCGCGCATCACTTCTTCGCAGACGCTCCGAACCCGCTTGCCACACACCGTCGTTCCCCCTCGGTGGCACCACCGACCCATGTGCCGCGCACGTCCGCACCGACCCGCCGACGCCCTCCGCCACCGGACCCGCGTCCCACCATGCGGGACGGGTCGGTCCACCGCTGCCGGGACCCTTGACGCGACGCGGATCGAGGATGACACTCCGGAGCAGGAATCGTCGAACGTGGTGGGGAGAGCCGTGAGGCACGCGGAGCCGGTCGTCGATGGCGTGGCCCACGCCGTCCGGCTGCGCCCGGTGCTGACGTGCCGCCGCCACATCGACCTGCAACGGGTCTGCAGCAGCCTGGCAGGAGCGCCCGCTCCCCATGGCCCGACGGCCGTTCGCGTCTGATTCCCCCTCGGGCAGTCGCATGCCCCGAGCTCCTCCCTCCTCCCCCACCCGATGTGTCGTACGCGCCTGCGCGTACCCCCGACTCCTGGGAGACCCATGTCCGCCTCGTCCCCGTCCGCCGTACCCTCCCTGCGCGGACGGATCGGCCGCGACGCCCGCAGCGGGTACTACCCCGTGCCGCACCGCTACCGGCTCCACCTCACGCTCTCCTGTCCGCACTGTCTCCAGGTCGCCGTCACCCACAGCCTGCTCGGCCTCGACGACACCCTCCCGGTGACCCTGCTGCCGGCGCTGCCGGACGACGGCGAGGGCGGATACCTGGCGCTGCGACCGCTGTACGAGGCGAGCGCCCACCAGTACGCCGGGCCGGCTTCGGCTCCGGTACTCAGCGACAGCTGGAGCGGACGGATCGTCAGTACGGACACCACCGAGATCCTCACCGACCTGGCCCGACGCTTCCCCGGTCCGGACCTCCACCCGCACGGCCTCGACACGGCGATCGACGCGGTCCGGCAGCTGTGCGAGCGCAGCATCAACGCCCCGGCCCAGCGCGCGGGCCTGGCCGGCTCCACCCCGGCCGAACGCGGGACGGCACTGCGGAGCCTGCTGGACGGGCTGGCCGCGGTCGAGCGCCGGCTGGACGCCCAGGAGTACCTGCTGGGCGAGGACCTGACCCTCGCGGACGTGGAACTCTGGGTGACCCTGGTGCGCTTGGACACCGTGCACCGCTGGCATCTGGACGCCGCCGCGGTGCACCGCATCGCGGAGCACCCCCGGCTGTGGGCCTACGCGCGCCGGCTGACCGGGCATCCCGCCTTCGGCCGCCACCTCGACCTGGACGGCATCGCCCGGCGCCACCACACCCGCTGCCAGGGCGAGGAGGCCGCCGGAGCGGCCATCCAGATCGTGGACTGGGCGGAGCACGCCCAGGCGCGGGCGCACTCGGGGTGAGGCCGCGACCCGCTCGGTCCGGGGCGGGCGCGGGGTCCGGTGGGCCCGGCTCACCGGGACGGCTCGCCGCCGTCGTTCCCATGCGGTCGCGCGGGCCGCGCCGGTAGGGGCCGGGGCCCCGCCGGTCAGGGGGCCGGGTCACGCCGGTCAGGGACGGTAGGAGCCGGGTCAGCGCCAACGGCGCAGCACGGCCCACGCGACCAACGCGCCCGCCGTGACGCCCGCCGCGATCAGGTACGGGCGCCGGCGGACCGGCGGTACGGCGTCCTCCCAGTCCTTCTCGATGTCCGCGGGCCCGGCCCAGGCCCGGTCCGCCGCCTGCCGGACCTTGCCCAGACCGGCGTCGCCCGCGTGCGCGGCGGCGGCCGTCGCCCGGTGCACCGTGTGCCGGGCCCGGTCCAGCAGCGAGTGCTCGGCATCGGACCCGGCCTCCCCGGCGCCGAGCCGGTCCTGGGTGGTCCGGGCATCCCCGAACAACAGCTCCGCGTCGTCCGGTACGGGGGTGCCGAGCCCCGGGTGCGCGGCGGTGCCGCCCACCTCGCGGGTGCCGTGCCGGTCGTCGTGTTCGGACGTCATCGCTACCTGCCTTCCATCGGTGCGGGAGGAACGGATCGGGCGCGGCACGCGGTCACGCGCCGCCGCCGCCGCTCGCCTTGCCCCGGAACGCCCCGGCAAACCCCGCACCCCGGGCGAGTTCGGGCCCGCCCGGGGTGGGGACGGCCCGCCCGGGGTGGGGACGGCCCGCCCGGGGTGGGGGCGGCCCTGCGGCCCCTCGCCGCAGGTGCCCGGCAGCCGGACCGTCCGCCGGGGAGTCCGGATCGGCCAGGTCCAGCGGCACGTGCGCCACCCTGGCGCCGTGGACGCAAATTCCTCTCCCGGGACCGATGAGTTCGGGCGGTCGCGGCGGTCATACCTGAGAAAGCACCGAGAACCGACCGGGGAGACCTGAGATGTCCAGCACCGCCACTACCAGCACCGCCACCACCGTCGCGGCCACCACCGCGACCTCCACCGCCCCGAAGCCCGGCAGGGCCGTCGTCCGGTCGATGTGGACGCTGCGGATCCTGCTCGCGCTCTTCTTCGCGCTGGCCAGCGCGTTGCCCAAGCTGCTCGCGCTCCCCGCCGCCACCGGTGTCTTCGACGCCATCGGCGTGGGCCAGTGGCTCATGTACCTGACCGGACTGGTCGAGCTGGCCGGAGCGGTGGGTCTGCTGCTCCCCCGGCTCGCCGGGCCGGCCGCGACCGCGCTGATCGTGTTCCTGTTCTTCGCGTTCGTCACCCAGCTCACCGCCATGCACGGCGAGAACGCCGGGACCCCGTTCCTCTTCATGGTGCCGCTGGCCGTCATCGCCTGGAACCGGCGCGCCGAGACGGCACGGCTGCTCCGGCTCCCGTCCTGACCGCCGATCTGGACGACGCGCCGCCACACCCTCCTGAGCGGGTGACACCGGTCGAGAGGGACCTGTTCCCCTGCGGGGCCGGCCTTGTCGGTTCGGCCCGTGGTGCCGCCCGGGCTGTGCGGTCCGCGCACGCGTGCGCGGACCGCCGGCTCACGCCCCCGTCTCAGCCTCCGCCGCGCGCCCCAGCACACCGTTGGCGTAGACCGCGAGCGAGGACCGCAGGGCCTCGGGCGTGCTGTCCTCACCGTCTGGTCGAACAGCTCGGGCAGGGCCCGATGGACCTGGCCCACGGCGGGACCGCCCATGGGGATCGCCGACGCACTCAGCAGCACCGCACGGTGCACGCCGGGCGCACGGGCCCGGCGGAGGAACGGCAGCATGGCGGCGGCCGGGTCCGAGGAGCCGACGGGCGGGACGAGGTAGACGCGGGCGGCGCCCGTCGGTCCGCAGGACAAGACCGGATGGACTCATCGCCACGATGCACGGTTCCGGGCGGGCCGGACGGCGGCGCCTTCTGACGTGTCCTCGGCCCCGGACGGCCCGCGCGAACCCCGCTTCGGACCGGACCTCACGGGTGCGTCACCGCCGGCGGCATCCCCGGGAGCACGACCGCACCCCGGAGACCGGGCGACCGCCGCTCGCCCTGGCATCGCCCCGCGACCGCGCCCCTACCGGAACCGGGTGCGACGGCCCCGCCGGGTCCCGAAGGCGCGGACAGGCCTACACGACGTACGCCGCCGTCGGCTCAGACCCCGGGCAGCAGTCGGTGTCCTCGTCGGCGATCACCGTGAGGCAGCCGTCACACAGCCACACCGTCTCGGGCTCCACGGGCCCCGACCCGGACACCGTGTTGTCACGCACCATCAGCTGCCAGGTGTCCCAGTCGTACTCACCCTGCGCGTCGATCACGCCGTTGAGCACGTGGTCGAAGGTGAAGCCCTCGAACCCGGGCTTGCCCCGGGCCTGGGCACCGGGCTTCAGGAAGTGGTCGACCAGGTAGGCCATCCACTCGGACGCGTCGTAGAACTTCTCGACCTGGTTCCACACGATCGCGCCCCCGTCGTCCGTGGGCTCCCACTTGCACCACAGGTTGGGTTGGCCCGCCGGGGGTTCGTCGAAGTCGCGGACGTCCGCGTCGCGACCCTGTCCCGCGAAGCCGGTGCCGTCGACGTAGTAGGGGCCGTTGGCACGGTCCATCCGCCGGGTGTCGGCGAACTTCCGAAGGTAAGCGATCTCCTGCTGGTTGAGCGGCGGTTCGACGGCGATCCGGCCGGTGAACGTCGTGGTGTAGCCCATGGCGGGCATGGTAGCCATGGGCTCCGACACCCCCGCCGGCCGGGCGGCCGGGCGGCCGGCCGGTACCGGGATCTCGGCGTGCTCCTTCGCGGCGCGCCGGTACGCCGGGGCCCGGGTCGTCCGGGCGAAGGGGCGCACAAAACCGTTTGGCGGACCACGGCGGGCACTGCTACGTTTCCGGTGGCCGTGCGAGAGAACGAGGAGGTGGTACCCGTGAACGCGATATCGACATGGGTGCTCTCCTCCGGGGTCACGGTCGGGCGATAGGTCGTCCGGGAGCGCCGTTCACGAGCTCTCCCGAAAGGCACGACCGTGCGCTTCACCTCCGAACGACGCCACGACGACGGCGTCCTCGAACGCGATTTCACCCTCCGCGAGACCACCGAGACCACCGGCACCGACATCCCCGGCGCCGAGACCACCGGCGCCGAGATCCCCGGCACCCTGTGGACGCCGGGTTCCGGACCGGCTCCGCTGATCCTGATGGCCCACAACAACGGCCTGCCCAGGCGGGAGCCCCGGCTGGTGGCCCGGGCCCGGCACATGGCGGCGCTCGGCTACGCGGTCGCCACCATCGACGCCCCGGGGTCCGGTGACCGCCCCCGGTCGGCCTCCGACGAGCGGGCCCGCGCCGATCTGCGCCGGGCGATCCAGGCCGGCGAGCCGGTCGACGAGATCTTCGAGTCCTTCGTCGGCCCGCTGGTCGAGAAGGCCGTCCCGGAATGGCGCACCACCCTCGACGCGCTCCTTTCGCTGCCCGGGATCGCCGGCCCGGTGGGGTACTCGGGGTGGACGGCCGTCGGCATCCGGCTGGCGGCGGTCGAGCCGCGCATCGCGGCCGCCGGCTTCTTCGCCGGGGGCTATGTGCCCCTCGCCCAGCGCGAGGAGGCCCGGCAGGTCACCGTTCCGCTGCTGTTCCTGCTGCAGTGGGACGACGAGGGGAACCCCCGGCAGCGGGCCCTGGACCTGTTCGACGCCTTCGGCTCCCGGGAGAAGACGCTGCACGCCAATACGGGCGGGCACGTCGGTACCCCGTGGTTCGAGGTGGAGGACGGGGGCCGGTTCTACGACCGGCACCTGAAGGGGTAGCACCGGGCCGGCCGGGCGGCATGCCGCGGACGGCCGCGGTGCCCGGGCTCCCCCGGGCACCGCGGCCGCCGCCGTCATGCCGTCACACCGTCGGCGTCACGCCGATTCCGTCAGCCGGTGGCCGGCCGGAAGAGCCAGTGGAGCCGGGCGGTGCCGGTTCCGGGCCGGGTGACGGTGACCACGTCGACCGTGCTGCTCCGGGTGAGGTCGAGGTGCTCGAAGGGGCTGGTGAAGTTGGTCAGCAGCGTCCCGTTCGGGCCGTCCGGGGTCCTGCACCACAGGTAGCCGTCGTCGTTGGGGCGGAAGGCGCCCATGGTGACGAAGTCGCCGTTCTGCGGGTCCCGCGGGTGGGCCGCCGTCGAGTTGACGTACTGCCCGCCGTAGACCAGGTAGCCGCAGGTGGAACTGCCGCTCGGCCCCGCGGAGATCATGCCGAACTGATGGTTGTCCCCGTGGGAGTCCGGGGCCAGGTACACCGGGAACGGCGCCGGCTCCAGGTCGTCGACCGCGAGTGCCGGGGCCGAGCCGCCGGCGTCCGTCGCGACGATCTCGATCAGATCGGTGCCGTCCTGAACGTCCTGGAGGAACCAGCGCTGGTTGGCCGAGCCGTCCCAGTCACGGGCCACCACGCCCTGGCCCGGGCCGAGGTCCGTGAGGAACTGCCGGGTCTGGTAGTTCACCAAGGTGTAGGTGCCGTCGCCCTGGTAGGCCCGGGCCCAGAGCTGGTCGAGCGCCGCGCTCGGCCACAGCACCGTCCGCGCGTCACGGGCTCCGCCCTCCTGGCCCAGGTAGCGGCCGGCGAACGGCGCGTGCGGGTGGAACAGGCGGAAGTAGCCCGGGTGCTCGGGGTCCTCGGTCAGGCTGAACACCTGCGAGGACGGGTCCCGCCGGCTGATCGGCTGGTCGTTGACCGCGTGGTCCGTCCTGCTGACGGGACCGGCCACGTTGGTGGTGGCGGCGTTGCGCAGCAGGACCTGGTTCGGCCTGGGCGGCTCCGCCGTGTCCGTGGGCGTCGGCGCGTTGGGCAGGCCGCTCAGGGTGTAGACGACGGGGTAGTGGTCCGACGCGTCGAGGTTCTGCCGTTGGACCCCGGTGACGGAGGGCCCCTGGGCGGTGGGGACGACCGCGTAGTCGAGGACCCGCCGGGTGCCGTTGGCGATCCGGTCCACCGGGTGCGTCGGCTGGGTCGGCGCCTGGACGGTGAGGGTGCCGCCGATCGCGGTCTGCAGGCTGTCCGGCAGGCGGTTGTAGTCGCCCAGCGCGATCCAGGGCAGGTTGGCGGGCGCCATCTGGTCCCGGATGTTCAGCAGCAGCTGGGGGTCGTCGCTGCCGGAGCCCGAGCTCCCGTGCACCGAGAAGTAGGCGACGCCGTCGACGTTGACGCCGAGCGCGGGTCGCGAGTCGGTGCCGTCGCTGATCCTGCCCTCCCGGGTGGTGTACACGTTCTCCGCGGTCACCCGGGTGCGGCTGAAGACGGCGAGGTTGACCCGGCCCCACTCGTAGCTGCTGGTGTCCGTCCGCAGCCAGTACAGGTATCCCGTCGTCCGGGAGGAGCTGCCGATCCGGTACTCGCGGACGGGGACGACGAAGCCGTGGTTGTCGACGTACTGGGTGTTGGCGGTGTGGATCTCCTGGAGGAAGGTGGCTCCGCCGGGCGGGGCGCCGGCTTCCTGGAGGGTGATGATGTCGGCCTGCCCCTCCAGCGCGCTGCGCCCGTACAACCGCGGCAGGTCGTTGCTGTAGCGGCTGCCGTTGCCCTCGGGGGTCAGCGCGCCCTGCATGTTCCAGGTGGCCACCCTGCGGGTGTGGTTGTCGCGCGGGTCGAGCCCGCCGGTGTCCCGGAGGAACAGTGACGGCCGCTTGCCGACGTCGACGGGCACCACGCCGTTCCCGGTGTAGTCGAGGGTCTCCCGGCCGCCCCAGTCGGGGATGGCCTGGCCGTTCTGGCTCAGCGGCCGGAACCGGCCGGGGGCACCGTCGGCGGAGCCGAACTGGTAGGCGGTGCCGGTCTGCGAGCCGTAGGGCGCGTACGGCGCGTACGGCCCGCCGGGGGTGGTCTGCTTGACCATGGTGTTGTTGTGGAAGACGTTCTGCGGACCCGAGGAACCGGACCACTTGACCGCCTTGGGGCCGGCCGCCCACCAGATCGGGTACCACGTCCCCTCGTCGATCTCGCCGCCCTCGCCGCCGCAGTTGGTCTCGCACCTGCCCGACCGGTGCTCGTACGGGACCCGCAGGGTGTTCTGCTCGAACAGGTTGTCGTGCTCCCAGCCGCCGTGCAGGTTGAGGTCCGAGTCGAGGTCGTTGCGGAAGGCGACGTTGCCGCTGGCGGACCACTGGAAGGTGAAGTGGCGCAGGTTGCGGCTGAGGTTGTACGCGTACAGGGAGTTCCAGACGCGGCTGCCGCGCAGGTAGCCGTTGCCGCCCTTGCCCTTGTTCCAGGCACCGTCGAAGCTGTTGCGCTCGATCTGGAGGTTGCGGGCGTCCTCGGTCACGATCGGGTGCGAGCCGGTCATCTCGGCCCTCAGCCCGCGCGCCCAGTCGTTGGCGGCCCACTTGAAGACGATGCCGTGCATCGCGTACTCGGGCGCCATGTTGCCGTAGTTGTGCACGGCCTGGGCGGGGGTCGGGGCGTACGTGCCGCCGCCGAGCTTCGGCAGACCGGTCATGTCCTGGGTGAAGGCGAAGTTCTCGAAGCCGACGCCCTCGACCACCTTCAGCGGGGTGACCTTGCTGGGGTACGGCTTGTCGGCGAGCGCGGGCGAGCCGTCGGAGGTGGAGTCGACCGGGAGGTCCCACTCCAGTGGGCGGTCCAGGGTGACCGTCCTCGCCGCGGCGTCCACCGCGTTGAGCCGGAACATCTGCTGCCGCATGTGCAGGTTGTCCATCTGACCGCGGTCGGAGACGCCCTGCTGCTCGTAGAACTTGACGCTGTTGGCCGCGCCGACCCAGACGTAGCCGCCCGGGGAGAACTTCTTCATGTCGGCCTTGGCGTCCAGCTGCACGAGGTTCTGCCCCTGCCGGGCCGCCCAGCCGGGGTCGGCGGCCTGGGCGGCCACCTTGATGCCGGAGGCCCAGTGCTGGTTGACGCTGCCTTCGAAGATGTCCTTGCGGTTCGCCGGGGCCGCCGCCCAGTCGTCCTGGTAGCGGTCGGCGATGTCGCGGGTCTGGACGCGGAACAGACCGCGGCCCGGCCAGATCCAGCCGCCGGTGCCGACGTCGGCGCCGCTGCCCGCCTTCATGCTGTCCTGGTCCCAGCGGCCGTTGACCAGCGTGTCGTAGCGGGTGTTGACGTCCGGGCGGAACACCAGCCGGGTGCCGCCGTCGCCGGAGCCCTGGCCGCGGACGACGAGGTAGTCGGCGTCCACGTAGATCTGCCGGGAGACGTCGATCCGGCCGGCGGGCAGGGAGATGAGCGAGAGCCGGTCGAAGTTGGCGCCCGGCGAGCAGGTCGACTTGACGTCGTCGATCGCTCGCTGCAGGCCGGCGGAGTCGTCCACGCCGTCGTCGGCCCGCACGGCGTACTGGGAGGCGAGCCGGTCCGGGGTGACACGGCAGGCGCCGTCGTCGGTAAGGCTGCCGTCGTCCGGCAGGGGCAGGCCGCCGCGGTAGCCGGCCCGGGACCAGTCCGGCATCCCGGCGGGCGATCCGGTCCGGTTGGCGTAGCTCAGGTCCGGCCCTTCCGCGCCGGGACCGGCCGTCACGGCGGCGACGGGGGCCGCCGGGGCGTCGGTCGCCGTGACGTCGGTGCCCGCGACGGGGGCCGGGGCCGTGGCGGCGAGGGCGGGGAGGGTGAGGGTGAGCAGCAGGCCGCAGAGGAGCGCGGCCGTCGGTCGTCGGCGTTTCATGGGACCTCGTTTCCGAGTCGTGTGGTGCTCCCGGCACCGGGGACGGGCGCCGGGAGACCGTGGGAACGCCCCCGGCCACGTGCGGGGGCCGGGGGCGTTCGGAGGCCCGGCGTGGGGGCCCGGCGTGGGGGCCCGGCGTGGGGTGGACGGTGCGGGTGTTCGGACCGTTCCTGCCGCGCGGTGGCCGCTACGGGCAGTAGAAGCGCAGCGCGGAGATCCGGTCGTTGAGGTAGTAGTGGCTGCTGCTCGCGTCGTAGTCCGCCTTGGCACCCCACTGCCAGGACGAGGCGAAGTCGACCTGGGACGGGTGGAGCTCCCCGTACGGGTCGTCCCAGAACTCGATCTGGCACTGCGAGTTGTTCACCCAGGAGGACACCTGGTCGTTGGCCAGGTCACCATTGAGGAAATGCACCTTGGTGAGACGCACGATCTCCGTGTTGCCGCCGGCCGCGGGCGGGACGACGATCGCCTTCGAGCCCGTGCCGCCGCCGTTCTGGTAGAGGCACAGCGCCCACGCCGGGCAGCCGTCGTAGGGGGGATTGGCCGCGGACGCCGGCACCGCCGTGAGGAGCAGGACCGCCCCGGCGACAGCGCCGGTGACAACGGCAACGGCCGGCTTGAGGAATTTCAGGGCCACGGTGGAACTCGCCTTCCAGGACCGCCCGCGTCTTCGACCCGGGCCGGGTGACAGTGCTCATCAGCGGCGGGCCCGAGGCCCGGGCCCGCCGTACAAGGAGCGTGCGTCAGGGGGCCGCGCGGAGGCATCAGTCATCTGACTGCAAGGTCCGGCCGATCACCAACCGTGCGTCAGGCCTGCCGGCACTACGTCACAGGCCGGACCCGGTCCCCGAGGTCACCGACCTGGTCGGGCCGAGCGCGAACCCCAACGGCGCCACCCGTCCAGCACCCGACCGGCGCGGTCAGACCTTGCCGCCCGGCAGCTCCTCCCCACCGAACGCCCCTACCCGGCGAGCGACACGCGCACCGATCAGCCGTGCGGAGCGGGAGATGACGCTCCATCGGCGGGCGAGCGATGCGCACGCCCCGGGCCGGGGTCTTCGCGGCACGACCGGCGGATCGGTCAGGAAGCGCAGGCGCCCTGCTGTGAGCCCTGCTGAGAGTCCGCTCGGGCGTTGTCCGGGTGGGAGGGGTTCCAGAGTCGGTCGGCCTCGCCGCGGACGAGGTGGTCCTCGTAGATCCGCACCTTCTGCCGCATCACGGCCAAGGTCTCGTTCAACCCCTCGATCTGCGCCTCCACGTGGTTCGCGTGCCCGCGCAGCAACTCCAGCCGCTCGTGCTCGTTGCCCGGCCCCTGACGGACCAGCTCGATGTACTGCCGGATCGTCGCCAGTGCCATGCCCGAGGAGCGCAGCTTCGTACAGATCGCCAGCCACTCCAGATCTTCCTCGTGGTAGATCCGACGGCCGTTGGCCAAGCGGCGCACCGGGTTGGCGAACAGGCCCTCGCGCTCGTAGAACCGCAGTGCGTGAACGCTCAGCCCGCTGCGCTCCGCCACCTCACCGATGCCCAGGTCCATGGGCGACCTCCGTCACACCGCACTTGATCTAGACCCGACTCTAGCTTCTAGCGTTGGGCCGTCGGCCACCCGACCACCGAAACAGGGGAGAACATGAGCGTTTGGTTTGTCACCGGTGCCTCACGTGGGCTCGGCGCGGAGATCACCCGTGAGGCGCTGGACCGAGGACACGCGGTGATCGCGACGGCGAGGGACGCCGCGGCGGTGCTCCGGGCGTACCCGGTCAAGCCGGACGGGCTGCTGGCGGTGACCGCGGACGTGACCGAACCGGAGCGGCTGGCGGCCGCGGTGCAGGCCGGTCTGGCGGAGTTCGGGCGGATCGACGTGGTGGTGAACAACGCCGGTTACGGCCTCGTGGGCGCGATCGAGGAGGTGTCCGACAAGGCCGCCCGGGCCCTGTTCGACGTCAACGTGTTCGGTGTGCTCAACACCTTGCGGGCGACCCTCCCGACGCTTCGCGCGCAGCGATCCGGACACGTCCTGAACATCGGCTCCGTGGGCGGCTTCGCCACCGCTCCGGGCGTGGGCCTGTACGGCGCGTCGAAGTTCGCCCTCGAAGGCATCTCCGAGGCGCTGCACGCCGAGTTGGCACCGCTCGGCGTCCACGTCACGATCGTGGAGCCGGGGGGCTTTCGCACCGACTTCCTCAACGGCTCCAGCATGCGGGTCGAACCGGCCTCCATCGAGGACTACACCGCGGGTGCGGGGCCGGTGCGCGAGGCACTCGCCCAGAACGACGGCCGTCAGCCGGGAGATCCGAAGAAGGCGGCGAAGGCCGTCGTCGACGTCACCGAGGTCACCGAGCCTCCGCTGCGCCTGCAGTTGGGCGCGGACGCGGTCGAGCGCGTCGAGGCGAAGCTCGACCTGGTGCGGCGTGAACTCGACCGCTGGCGGCACGTGGCGGTCTCCACGGGCATCTGAGACGGCTGCCCCCGGCTCCCTCCGAGGGCCGGGTCGGCTGGGCAGGCCGCCGCGGCGGCCTGCCCAGCGGTCGTCGCGGAAGACGGCGGACGGGGCGACGGGTTCGCGGGCGCGTTCAGGGCACAGGCATCGCGGGACCGCCCTTCGAGAGCCCGCCCGCGACCGCGGCTGCGAATAATCGCTGTCCGATTGTCGGACACGGTGATAGAGATTCAGCGTGACAACGACACTCGCCTTCCCCGCTCTGCTGCGACTGATCGACGAACGGTCAACTGCTTTCCGCGCAGCGATCGCCGCCGCGCCCAGCCTCGACGTACAGGTGCCGACCTGCCCCGAGTGGACGCTGTTCGATCTGGCTCAGCACATCGGCGAGGGGCGCCGCGACTGGGCCGCCACCGTCGCCGCGGGGCCTGCTCCGGCCAAGTCCGTGGCGGCGGGCGCCCCGGCCGCGCCCCGGGAACGCGAGGCCCTGCTGGCCTGGTTGGCGGAGTCCACGGAGCAACTGGTCGACGCCCTGCGGGAGGCCGGCCCGGATCGCGGTTGCTGGAACTGGTGGGAGACGTCGCAGTCGCCGCAGACCTCCGGCACCGTGGCCCGGCACCAGCTCCTGCAGTTCGCGGTGCACACGTACGACGCCCAGATCACCATAGGCGCCCCGCAGCCGCTGCCGGCCGAGGTGGCTCTCGACGGTGTCGAGGAGTTCCTGTCCACCTGTGTCGCGACGACGAGTGCCTGGCCGCACAAGCCCGCCACCATCGACTTCCACGCCTCCGAGGGCCGTTCCTGGCGCCTCTCGCTCTCCGCCGACGGCGCACGGACCGCCCGCCTCCCCGGGACCGGCACCCCGCCGGCCACCGGCCAGGCCCCGGACGCGGCCACCGCCTCCGCTCGGGGCACGGCCGACGAGCTCGTCCTCATCCTGCACGACCGCATCCCGTTCGACTCCGTGGAGCTCGACGGCGACCGGACCCTCTTCGACCAGCTCAGCGCCTGGGACCCGACCGAGTAGGACGTGACGACGCGCCACCTCGTACGCCGCGGGGCCTGCCTCCCGCCAACGGCCACCACCACGCCGTGGTGGCCCCGGGGCCACCGGGGGCAGGCCGTCACGGTTGCGAAGCGGCTGCCGACGCGGCGGCTCACGAGCCGTTCGGCGCGCCCGATCGGCTTCTGACGCACCGTCAACTCTCGGTGCCGTCCATCGCCGGCGTGCCCAGCGGCCACGCCTCGATGTCGCGGTAGTGGATCGGCCCGGGCCCGCGTCCGATGTTGCTGCCGACCAGATGGAGCCGTTCGGTCCACCACGGCCGGCCCGCGAACTCGCTGAGCGCGGCCGCGACCTGCGGCACGCTGGTGGGATCGTCGCGGCGGGAGCGCGCCAGGGTCAGATGGGGGTGCAGCGGGCGTTCCCTGAACCCGATACCGCAGGACCTCACCAAGTCCCGGACGTCGGCGGCGAGCAGGTGCAGTCCGTCCAGGTCCCCGTCGATCCCGGTCCACAGCAGTCGGTGGTCGAAGTGGCCGCCGCCCCGCAGTCCCAGGCGCAGCCCGGTCCGCGGCGCCGCCAGGCCGGCCAGCGCCGACCGCAGTGGCGGCACCGCCGTGGACGGCAGCTCGCCGAGGAAGGCCAGGGTGATGTGCCAGTCCTCGATCCGGTTCCACCGCAGCCTCGGGTACCCGGCGTAGGCGGGCCCCAGGGCCCGGGCCAGCTCGTCCTTGGCGTCGTCGGGCGGAGCCAGCGCCACGAAGACGCGCCGGGTCGGGGATTCGGGGTGATCGTCCACGAGGGGGCAGGTTAGCCGAGGTCAGGCCGCCCACGCCCGCCCGCCCCGGCCATGCGCTGACGCACCTGGCCGGCCCCGGGGCCGCTGCCGGACTCCTGACGGGCCGGCGCGAACGGCCGGTGCGAACGAGCCGGCGCGTACTGGCCGGGGGGGGTGGGAAGCGACGGGTGCGACGTCCCACCCCCCGGTGCCCGTCCCGGGGTCAGTTGACGAAGTAGCTGAACCCGACCGTCGCCGCGGTCATCCCGGGTGCGATCTCCCTCGTCACCGGCCCCTGACAGTTCGCCGCGGAGTGCACCAGGACCGTCGCGTCCGTGAGGTTCTCCACGAGGACCGGCGACAGGCTCGGGTAGCACCCCCGCGCCGGGTTCTGATGCGTCACACCGTTCACCACCAGGACCCCCGTCGCCGCCTGCGCGGGCACGGCGAGCGCGAGCACTCCGGTGGCGGCCAGCATTCCGACGACTGCGATTCGACGACGCATGACGTGTTCTCCCTGTTCCGAGGGCGCACAACGGATGACGGCGCCCTTCCGGGGCAGGGATTCCCCCCGCCGTCCCGTCCGTCCCGAAACCCCCACCGCAATCCCCCGAACCGCCGACCTCCGGTCGCCGGTGCCCGTGGTCGAGGCGTCACCGGACGTGGCGACGATCGCGCAGCGGCCCGTCGCCGGGCCGGCGGGCCCGTCGCGACCGGCTTTCGGCACGACGGCCGTCGCGCTGCCCGGCCGGGCGAGGGCCTCGGTCGGCCGCGAGGACCTCGGCCGACCGGGCAAGGTCCTCAGCAGGCCGGGCGGTGGCGTCATGCCGGATGGATGAGGCGGCTCTCGTAGGCGAAGATCACGGCTTGGATCCGGTCACGGAGTTCGAGCTTGTGCAGCAGCCGCCCCAGGTGGGACTTCACGGTCGCCTCCGCGAGGTGGAGGGTGGCCGCGATCTCGGTGTTGGACAGACCGCGGCCCACCTGGATCAGCACCTCAAGCTCGCGGGGGGTGAGCCGTCGCAGCCGCTCGTCGCCGCCGTTCTCGCCGCCGTCGGGGATGTGCGGGCGGAAGCTCTCCAGCAGGAGGCGGGTGATCCGCGGGGAGACCACCGCGTCGCCCGCGGCCACGTTGCGTATCGCGGTGAGCAGCTCCTCCGGCCTGGTGTTCTTCAGCAGGAAGCCCGAGGCCCCCGCGTTGAGCCCGGCGAAGGCGTATTCGTCGAGGTCGAAGGTGGTGAGGATCAGCACTCTGCTCTGCGGGGAGGTCCGGACGATCCGGCGGGTCGCTTCGATCCCGTCGGTCCCGGGCATCCGGACGTCCATCAGGACGACATCGGGCCGCAGCTCCCGGACGAGGCGCACGGCCTCGGCGCCGTCGGCGGCCTCGCCGACCGGTGCCATGTCGGGCTGGGCCTCCAGGACGGTGCTGAACGCCATCCGGAGCAGCGCCTCGTCGTCGGCGATCAGGATGCGGATCGTCATGCGGACGCCTCCCCGGCGCTGCCGAGGTCGAGGCGGGTGTGGACTCCCCAGCCACCGCCCGGGAGCGGCCCGGCCCGCAGCTCCGCTCCGTAGGCGGCCGCGCGCTCGCGCATGCCGGGGATGCCATGGCCGGACGGGGTGGCGCCGGACGGTGGCGGGCACGGGCCGCTGTCGGTGACGTCCACGGTGACGGCCTCGGCCGAGCACCGCACCAGGACCGTCGCGTGAGTGCCGGCGGGGGTGTGTTTGAGGGTGTTGGTCAAGGCTTCCTGCACCAGGCGGTAGACGGTCAGTTGGGCGGTGGCGGGAACGCGGGTGTCGCCGCCGTGGAGTTCGAGGCGGGTCGGCAGCCCGGCCGCGCACATCTGGTCGGCGAGGGCCCGCAGCTGGGCGATGCCGGGCAGCGGGTGGCGTTCCGCGTCCGGTTCGTCCGTCCGCAGGACGCCCAGCGAGCGCCGCATGTCGGTCAGGGCCTGCCGGCCCGTCTCGGATATCTGCAGCATCGCGGCAGTCGCCTTCTCGGGCGACCGGTGCTGCGCGTAGACGGCGGCGTCGGTGAGCGCGACCATGACGGACAGGTTGTGGGTGACGATGTCGTGCATCTCGCGGGTGATGCGTGTCCTCTCCTCGGCGACGGCCAGCCGCGCCTGCTGTTCCTGTTGCTGCTCCAGGCGGGCGGCCCGTTCCTCCACGGCCGCCAGGTAGGCACGCGTGGTCCGCACGTTCATCCCGAGGACGGCGGCGGCGACGGCCATCGCGGTCACCGCGACGAACGGGGTCAGGAACGCGCCGTCCGCCGTCCAGCGCAGGCAGGCCAGGAGGACCCCCGCCTCCACGACGGCACCGGCGACCAGCGTGGCGCGCCGCCCCGCGTTCGCGGCCACCGTGTAGAGCGCCACCAGCAGGGCGACGGCCGCCGGCAGTTGGACGTCCGTCAGCCACTGGACGAAGGCCGCGACCGCCACCAGGCAGAACACGACGAGCGGCGCCCGGCGCCGCCACAGCAGGGGCAGCGCGAGCGCGGCCGTCAGCGCGAGCGCCACCGGCAGCCCCGGCGCCGGGCTCGTGGTCACGATGTTGACGAGGAGCAGCACCGGGAGCAGCGCGTCCCACACCAGGGGTGGCAGCCGGGAGCCCCAGCGCCGGGCGGCACTCATCGGCCCGGCCGCCCGCACGGGGGGCGGGTCGGCGTACCGCGTCGGCCGCCCGACCGTCCACGTCCGCGGCGCCCCGCCCGGGTGGCGCACCGGACGGGCCCTGCCGGTCGCCGCGGCTGCCTCGGTCATCACACCTCCCTGTCGGTTCGGCCTCGTGGTGACCCCGGTCGGGGCCACCACCGCGCGCGGCCGGGGCCGGGTCGAGCGCGGGGACGACGGACCCGCGCTGCCCGGCACCTACCGCAGCCCTGTCACGGTATGCCGCGGTCCGGCGGGAGCACATGAGTCCACGGTCTGACGGCAGCGGGCCGGAATACGACCGCAGGAGGAGTCCCGGTACCTCCCGTGGGAGCAACCCGGCCGCTGACCGGGCGTGTTCGCTTGCGACTCCGGTCGCACCAACGCTGTCGCCGGGGTGCGACTCCGGTCGCACGGGGGCACGGCCCCGATTGCCACTCCCGTCGCAGACGCCGGCGACCCGGGATCGATGTGGCGGCGCGTGCCCCGCGCCGACGATGAGCGGGTGACCGAAATCATCCCGGGACCGCACATGTCCCCCCTGGAGATCCTTGCCCTGCTGGGCGCTCTCGCACTGCTGGTGGCCCGCTGGCTGCCGCCCGCCGCCCGACCGCCCGTCACGATCGCGGCGGCAGCGGCCTTCGTCCTGCCGACGGCTGTGCTGACCGTGCTGGGGCTGCGCTGGCAGATGCTGCCGGTACTGGCGGGCGGCGTCCTCGCGTTGCCGTTCGCCGTCTCACCGCTGATCCGACGCCGCGCCGGCCGGCCGGCGCGGCGCGCCCGGTGGTGGCTGGCGCTGCCGGGATCGCTGCTCTGCGTCGTGCTGACCGCCACCGGCCCGGCCGCCGCCTGGGCCTTCCCCGTCCCCGTGTTCCCGGAGCCGACCGGTGACTTCGCGGTCGGTACCCGCGTGCTGCAGTGGACCGATCCGGACCGAGCCGAGACCGCCACCCCCGAACCCGACGACCGGCGCACCGTCGTGGTCCAGCTCTGGTACCCCGCGCAGAAGAGTCCCGCGGGAACGCGACGGGCCCAGTACCTCGGCCGCACGGAGCAGGAGGCGCGCACCGTCTCCGACGCCCTCGCGCGCTACGCCGGCCTCCCCGACTTCCTGGTCGACGGTGTCCCGCGGGCCCGTACCCATGCGGTGCCGGACGCCCCGGTGGCGGCCGGCGGCGGGCGGTTCCCGCTCGTGCTGTTCTCCCCCGGACTGGGGGGCGTGCGCACCCAGAACACCGCCTGGGCGGAGGAACTGGCCAGCCACGGCTACGTGGTCGCGGCCCTGGACCACCCCTACGACTCCGCCGCCGTCGTACTCACCGACGGCCGGACGATCGGCACCGAGGTGGGCTCCACCGGCGACGACGAGGAGGACAACAGGCGAGCCGCCGAGACGGCGGGCATCCGCGCCGCGGACCTCGGCTTCGTCCTCACCCAGCTGGACCGTCTGGACCGGGGCGGGGCCGACGGCCCGCTGACCGGCCGGCTGGACACCGGACGGGCCGCGGTGACCGGCCACTCGCTCGGGGGCGCCGCCGCCCTGCGAGCCGCCCGCCAGGACCCCCGGTTCGCCGCCGTCATCGACCTGGACGGCTACCCCCGCGACCCCACCCCGCTCCCCTACCACCAGCCGGCGCTCGCGCTCACCCAGGCCATCGGCCCGGGCACCGACGCGCGCTACCTGCCCCGTCTCACCGAGGTCCTCAAGCTCAGCACCGCGACGAGCTACCGGCTCACCGTCCCCGGCGCCGCCCACCTCACCTTCACGGACGCCCCGCTGTACCTGCCGCCCGTGCCCGCGATGGTCGGCTCCCTGGGCCGCACCGAGAGCCAGCGGGTCGTCGCCGCGACCACGCTCGCTTTCCTGGACGCCACCCTGCGGCACCAACCCGGTGACCTGGCCGGCGCCCTGTCCGCCTACGGCGAGCTCACCGTCCACCGCCCGGGCGACAGCCGCTGATCCGCACCCCCGCGAGGACCGGCCCGCGCGTCTCCCGAGTCCTCGGCAGCGTCAGGGGGCTCTGACCGGCCCGGAGTCACCGGTGGTGACTCCGGGCCGGACCATGGGACGCGCCTTGTGGACCTCGCCGGGCCCACGGGTCCCGGCCCGTCAGGAGGACGCCAGGACATGGCGGTCGCGGCTCGCGCCGAAGGCCGCGACGGTCTGCGCGACGAGCACGGCCAGCAGCACGGCGACCGGCAGCGACCATCCCCCGCTCGCGGAGTGCAGCAGGCCGAGACCGAGCGGGCCGAGGCAGGCGATGAGGTAGCCGATCCCCTGGGCCATCGTCGAGAGCCGGCCGGTGTGGTGCGCGTCGGGCGAGCGGGCGACGATGTAGCCGAGGGCGAGACCGAGGGCGAGGCCCTGGCCCAGTCCGAGGGCGGTCATCCAGAGGTAGGCGCCCGACACGGGCGACGTGAGCAGGCCGACGAAGCCGGCAGCGCACAGCAGCGCGGCCGCCGAGGGCGCCAGGAAGGCCGGGCGCAGACGCTGGTGCAGCCAAGGGGCCGCGAAGGACGCGGCCATGCCGGGGAAGCTGGAGAAGGCGAGCATCCATCCGGCCTGGCTGCCGCTCATGCCGTGGTCCCGCAGGAGCGTCGGCAGCCAGGAGAGGACCGCGTAGTAGCCGAGGGACTGCAGACCCAGGTACAGGGTCACCGCCCAGGCGGTCCGGTCGCGCCACAGCGCCCCGAGGGTGGGTGCGGCGGCATCGGCTCCTCCTCGCTCCACCGGCCGCTGTCGCCGGCGGTCCGGGGAACGCCGGCCCGGCACGAGCAGTTCGGGAAGCCAGGCGAGAGCGGCGACGAGGGACGGGACCGCCATCAGCGCGAGCACCTGCCGCCAACCCCAGCCGGTGCCCGACTCCAGCGGGACGACCACGCCCGCGGCGAGCGCGGCCCCGCCGGACAGGGCCAGGGAGTAGCAGCCGAGCATCAGCCCGGCGCGGCCGGCGAAGTCGTGCTTGACGAGCTGCGGCATGAGGACGTTGCCGACCGCGATCGCCGCACCGGCGATCAGGGTGCCGCCGAACAGGGCGAGCACTCCGGGGACCGAGCGCAGCACGATGCCTCCGGTCAGCGCGAGCAGCGCGTACCAGAGCAGGTGGTGGGGTCCGAAGCGGCGGGTGAGCCGGGGCGCGAGGAACGCGAACGCCCCGAAGCAGACGACCGGCACCGTCGAGAGGGCTCCACCGCCGAACGAGGAGAGGTGCTCGTCGTGCTCGACCTCCGCGAGGACGGGGGACAGGGAGGCGACGGCGATGCGCAGGTTCAGCGCGGCCAGGCCGAACGCGACGGCGGCTCGTACGGTGCGTGCCCCGACCGGTCCGGAACGGGACGGCTGCCGGGACGCCGACGGGTGGGCCGCTGGGGCCTGATGGGTCACTGGGCTGTTCATGCCGTCCACTCTCGGGCGGAGCCGGGACGGCGGGCTACCGATAGGATGCCAATCCATGAGGGAAACCCGCCATCTTGATCGCGCGGAACGCGGCCGCATCGCCCTGGCGCACGGACAGCGGCTGCCCACCCATGCCCACGACCGCGGCCACCTGGTCTATCCGGCCACCGGCGTCCTGTCCGTGACCACCGCCGGGGGGACGTGGATCGCTCCGCCGACCCGGGCGGCGTGGACTCCCGCGGCTTTCGAGCACCACCACACCGCGCACGGCGACGCGGACATGCGGATCCTGTTCCTGTCCGACGCACTCGCCGCCCGGCTGCCCGCGCATCCCGCCGTGCTCACCGTCTCCGGGCTCGCCCGCGAAGCCCTGCTCGCCCTCACGGCCGAGGAGGCGGACACCGACGGGCGGACGCCGGAGGCCGTCGACCGACTGCACGCGGTCGTCGTCGACGAGCTCACCGCGGCGCCCGAACAGCCGCTGCACCTGCCCGAGCCGGCCGACGACCGGCTCCGGGCACTGACCGGCATCCTCTACGCCGACCCCGCCAATCAGCAGACCCTCGCCGAACTCGGCGCACGCGTCGGGGCGAGCGAGCGCACCCTCAGCCGGCTCTTCGGCCAGGAACTCCGGATGAGCTTCCATCAGTGGCGCACTCAGCTCCGCGTCCACCACGCGCTCACCCGCCTCGCCGCGGGGAAGTCCGTCACCGACACCGCCCTCGCCTGCGGCTGGGCCAATCCGACGACCTTCATCGAGGCTTTCGCCACTCTCGTCGGAGAGACCCCAGGCCGCTACCGCACCCGCCAACTCAGCAGCTAGGGATACCGGTTCTGCAACGGTGGCCAATGTGGCGGTACGTCAAATTCTGATCCTTGGTGACCCGTCTCCCGTAGTGGACGGGGCAGGCCACCCGTGGGGCACGGGTCGGGGACGACCGGGCCGGGAGCGGAGCCGGGAGCGTACCCACCTATTAGTGCGTACTGGGCAGGCCGGTGCGCGGCGGGCAAGCTTGATCCCAGCGAGGCGGAAGGAGATGACGGCAGGTCAGGAGGCCGAAAGTTCCGCCGGCTCGGCCGCCAACCGGTCGAGGCGTTCGTGGCCCCAGTCGGAGACGGGGCCCAGCGCCACGGAGAGGCGCAGGCCGAAGTCGGTCAGGGAGTAGACGGTCTTCAGTGGGAGGACGTCGTGCACCTCGCGGTGCACCAGACCGTCGGACTCCATCTCCCGCAGCGCCTGGGTGAGGACCTTCTCGCTCAGGCCCGGCATCCGTCGGCGCAGTTCGGCGGGCCGGTGCGGACCGGCCTCCAACAGCCAGAGCAGCGACGTCTTCCACTTGCCGCCGATCACGGAGATCGCGGCCGTCACTCCGCAGACGTTCGGGTCCACGGCCCGCCTTCGCGTCATCCTCGCCCCCTCGTTCTCGATGTCCACCACCATGTCTACAGGAGCTGAAGTATGTCCACCAACCACGTGCAGTCCACCGTCACCGTGCTCGGCCTCGGGCCGATGGGCCGTGCCCTGGCCGAGGCCTTCGTCGGGGCCGGGGTCCGAACCACCGTCTGGAACCGGACGCCCGGGCGGGACACCGAACTGGTCGCCAAGGGGGCGGTGAGTGCCGCATCCGCCGAAGAGGCGGTGGCGGCGAGCGAGTTGGTCGTCGTCTGCGTGGTGAACTACGACGCCTCCGACGCCGTGCTGCGCCGCGAGGAGGTCGCCGCCGCGCTCCGGGGCCGGACGGTGGTCAGCCTGACGGCCGACTCGCCGGAGCGCGCCCGGGACACGGCCGCCTGGGCGGCGGCGCACGGCCTCGATTACCTGGACGGCGCCATCATGACCCCGGCCCCGAGCATCGGCACGCCGGAGGCCGTGTTCATCCACAGCGGCCCGGCGGAGCTGTACCGGCGGCACCAGCCGGTGCTGGCCGCCCTGGGCGGTACGCACACCCACCTCGGCGAGGAGATCGGCCGGGCCGCCGGGTTCGACATCGCCCTGCTGGACATCTTCTGGACGGCGATGGCCGGGTACGTGCACGCGTTGGCACTGGCCAAGGCGGAGGGGATCAGCGGGCGGGAGCTGGCACCGTTCGCCCAGGGCATCGGCGCGATCCTCCCGCCGCTGTTCACCGAGTTCGCCGAGGACTTCGACAGCGGCAGCTACTCGGGCGCGATCAACCCGCTCACCTCGGGGGTCTCCACGATGGCTCATGTCGTGCACACCGCCGAGTCGCACGGGATCGACTCCGGCGTGATGCGCGCGGCGGAGGGACTGGTCCGCCGCACCATCGCGCTCGGCCACGGCGCGGACGGCGTGAGCCGCCTCGCCGAGGTGCTCGGCCGACGCTGACCTCCAGCGGGGCGGGGCGGGGCGGGCACGGCTGCGGGCCGGCCCGCCCCCTCGCGGTCGGTGCCCCGGGCGGCGCACGGACACCGACCTGCCCGGGCGCGGCCGGACCGGCTCAACGGCGCGGCGCCCCGCGCCTGGTGAAGGGAGCCGACAGTCGGCGGACCACCGACCGGCCCGGCCGCCCTTCCTCGGCGACCGCCGCCCGGCGCATCTCCTCCCACCCGCCCGTGCTCCTGCCCCGGTACCTCGGGTCCCGTCGGGCGGCGCACGCCTCCAGGAGCTCGACCAGGCGACGGAACAGGTCCTGGTCGAACGGCACGGACCTGCCCTCGGACCAGGAGCGCAGGGTCCGCCCGGTGAAGTCCGCCGGCGGGCTCGACCGGCGGCCGAGAGCGACGGTCTCCGCCACGGACTGCCCGGACGCGGCCAGCAGCCTCCCCAGTTCCTCCGCCAGGATCCTGCCGGCCGTCGGATCCCCGAGGGCCGTGTCCACCTCGGGCCCGGCCACCGCCCCGACCGGCGGAAGGCGGCGCGACGGGTACAGACCGAAGCTCCCTTCCTCGGGAATCCGCACCGTCCCCGCCCGCCCGGCGCACACCCAGTGGAGGTCCACCCGCCAGCGGACCTCGTCCCGCGTGGAGGTCCATCTCACGCGGAGCTGCTCCGGGTCGTCGAGGGACACCTTGAACGGGAAGTCCGCTTCAAGAGGCCTCAGTTCGGGATCGTCCCGATCGAGATCGCCTTCGAAGGGGCGCACTTGGAGGATCCCATCGGCAACGGACGAAACGCGCACCTGGCGGGGTGGACGACGGGAGAGGACGACAGGTCGCAGGTCTCTCAGGATCGCCGCCTGCGCGCTGCGGCCCTCGACGAGGATCTCCAGGACGGGGGAGTTCGCCAGCAGGCTGTCCTGCTCGTCGCCCTCCCCGACGAGCACCCCGTCGTGCGTGAGCCAGCGCCACGTGACCGTGACCGGCACCTCCGGGACGGGATCCCGGCCGGGGGCGCCGGGGACCTGGACGGTGACCTGCCCGGCCTGGATGAACGTGCCGTGCACCTCGATGTCCGATGCGTGGTTGCTGGTGTCTCCGGTGCCCTCGGGGCCCTTGTCCTCCATGCCCGACCATCGTAGGGCGGATCCGCCGGCGGGGCGGGCGTCCGGACGAATCCCCGGGAACCGGTGCTCGGCATGACCGGCGGGCGCTCAGCCGCCCGGCCGGCCGCCCGCTGCCGCTGTCGCGGCGACCACGAACCAGTCGGCGGGCAGCGTGACCCGGGTGCCGTCCGGGTGGGACTCGCTCATCGCGAGGTCCGTCCCGCCCTGGTCGAGGATCTCCAGCCCGGCGGTGCGCAGCAGTTCGGGCAGCTCGCCCGGCGCGACCTCGGCCGGGCGCAGTTCGTGCTTGCGGACCTGGCGGAGCCCCTCCGGCGGGCCGCCGGGCCGGTCGGCGACCTGCTGGAGCACCGCCTTGGCGGCGGCGGTCGGCTCGACCACGAAGCCGCGGCCGCGCCGGCCGAGCAACAGGGCGACGGCGGCCGCGACCGGTGCCCGGTCCACCGGGTCGCTCTGGTGGAGCACCGCCCGCAGGTAGACGTTGGCCTCGCCGAGCCGGTCGCCGAGCCGTCGCACCCCCACCAGGTCGGTGAGGCTGAGCTGTTCGAACTCGGCCGCCCCGTCCCGGTCGGCCCGACGGGCGTGTGCCACGGCCGAGGCGGACAGGTCGACGCCGACCGCGCGCGGGAAGACCCCGGCCAGGTAGCGGGTCTGGGTGCCGTTGCCGCAGCCGAGGTCGACGATCGGCAGCGTGCGGTCGACGTGGGCCGTGAACAGGGCGAGGTGCGGGGCCGCCGTCAGCGTCGGGTCCGCGTCCCAGAACGGCTCGCCCTGCTCGCCCGTGCTCTCGGCCCAGAACCCCTCCCAGGCGCGTGCGTAGCGCTCCGAAACACTCATCATCAGGTCCCTCACCGTGTGCCGTGGGCGTGATCACCAGCCTCCCTACCGGCGCCTGCCTCGCCGGAAACCGCGCGGCCGGATCCCTTCACAGCACGTTCGACCCCGGGCAGCGAAACCACCGGTTCGGTGGATCCCGGACGGTGCGACGTTGACAAGTGGCCCGGTCAACACGGTCTCCCCGAGGAGGGCTGTGAGCCGGATCACCCTTGAGGTTGACCTCGGGTCAGGGTGGAGGCTCGTCACCACGGCACAAGGCCGGGCAGCACCGACCCCGAGGAGCGAACCACCATGTCACCCATCACCCAGCACGAGGACCGCCCGGAGCTGCGGGCGGCGCTCCAGGAGATCGTCGACTCCGGCGTCACCGGCGTGTCGCTGCGCGTCCACGACGAGCGGGGCCAGTGGGTCGGCAGTGCGGGGCTGCGCGAGCTGGGCGCGGCCGGCGAACCGCCGGTGGACGGGCACGTCCGGATCGGCAGCAACACCAAGACCTTCACCGCGACCCTGGTCCTGCAACTGGTGGCCGACGGACGCGTCGGGCTGGACACCCCGGCGGCCGATTACCTGCCCGGGTACGGGCTGGACCGGCGGATCACGGTACGGATGCTGTTGCAGCACACCAGCGGGGTCTTCAACTTCACCGGCGAGGTCTACGACGACGGGACGATCGTGCCCGGGATCACCTCCACCATCGCGGGCAAGGAGTGGGTGGACAACCGGTTCAGGAGCTATCCGCCGGAGGAACTGGTGCGGCTCGCCCTGTCCAAGCCGGCGCGCTTCGAGCCGGGGGCGGGCTGGAGCTACTCCAACACCAACTACGTGCTGGCCAGGCTGCTCACCGAGAAGGTCACCGGGCGCTCGTGCGCGGAGCAGACGCGGGAGCGGATCCTGGGGCCGCTCGGCCTGTCGGGCACCGTCCTGCCGGGCACCTCGCCGGAGCTCCCCGCACCGTACGCCCACGCCTACTACCGCTACGAGGACGGCGGCCGGCAGACGACGGTCGACGTCACCCGCCAGGACCCCTCGTGGATCTCCGCCGGCGGGGACATGATCTCCACCACCCTTGACCTCCACACGTTCGTCTCCGCACTGGCGCGCGGTGAGCTGCTGCCCGCCCCGCTGCTGGCGCAGATGTGCGTGCCGCACCCCGAGAGCGGCTTCGGCCTGGGGCTGCGCGTGCAGGAGGTGGGGCCCGACGGCGGCACCGTCCTGTTCCACAACGGCGGCCAGGGCGGGCACGCGGCGCTGATGTACAGCACGCCCGGCGGCGGCCGGACCCTGACCGCCGCGCTGAACTACGTGGACGACGCCGCGATGTCCCTGGCCGGGGCGTTCCAGCAGGCGCAGCAGCGGCTCGTCGACGCGGTGTTCGGCGGTGGGCGCACCGAACAGGCCCGACCGACGGGCTGAGCGCCCGGGAGCCGTCCGCCCGCCGTCCGCCGGTCGCGCCTGCGGCCGGTGGCGGGCCGGGCGCACGAAGCCCCCGCGCGCGGGAGGATGTGCGGATGAACGGAGTAACGATCGGGCAGGCGGCGGCCTTCGTCGACATCACCGTGAAGACGGTGCGGCACTACCACAAGCTCGGCCTGGTCGAGGAGCCGGAACGCGACACCTCCGGCTACCGGCGGTACGGGTCAGCCGAGTTGTTGCGGCTGGTGCAGGTCAGGACGCTGGCCGGCGCCGGAGTGCCGCTGGCCGGGATCAAGGCCCTCCTGGACGCGGACGCCGCCGAGTTCGCCGCCGCGCTCACCGAGGTCGAGCGGCAACTCAACGACCGCATAGCGGAGCTGACCGCACGGCGGGACACCCTGCACCGGCTCGCCGACGGCGACCGGGCCCTGCTGCCCGACCGTGCGGTGGCGTTGCTGGCCCGGATGGCCGGCCTGGGCTTCACCGCGGACGAGGTGGCGACGACCAGGGAGGGCTGGGTGCTGGCCAGGGCCCTGGTCCCGGAAGGCTTCGACGACTATCTCGACCAGGTCGAACAGGCCGCGCTGGACACCCGGTTCCTCGCCCTGCTCAAGCGCGGCATCGAAGCCGCCGACTGGGACCCGGACGACCCGCGCATCGCCGAACTCGCCACCGCCATGGCCGACCACTACCTCGCCAACCCGGCACGCCTGAAGACCGTGACCGGCCTCCAGGCCCGCACCGAGACCGCCGCCCGCTACCGGCTCATCAGCCGCTTCGGCAATCAGTCACCGGCCGGGGCCCGGCTGGCGGATCTCCTGGAGGCCAGGCTGCGCGCCGCTGGCGTGCGCATCCCGCGCCCCTGACGGCGGGGGCGGCGGCCCAGGAGGGGTAGGACGGCCCGGCCGCGCAGGAGGGGTAGGGCGGCCCGGCCGCGCACGAGGCCCGGTCGCCCCGTCTGGCCGCCCACCCGATCAGCCCGGCCCGCCACCACGCCCTTCGACGCCACGGGGACCGGGCTCCAGGTGACCCTGGCCGCCCTCGCCCCGCTCACCGCGGCCGTCGCGACCTGGCCCCTCCTCCTCCTGCTCACCGCCACCGCGGCCGTGTTCGTCTCCGCCGGCAGCAACGCCGTCCTGTCCTTGCGCGCCGCCGGGAGCGTGCCGCCGCACCACCGCCCCACCGCCATCGGGCTGTTCGTCCTCCGCTACCAACTCGGCAGCGCGCTCGGGCCCGCCCTGGCGGCCCTGCTCGTCCTGCGGTAGCGGCACCCCGGGGCCACGACCGGCCCGGCCTCCGTCAGCCCTGGGCCGCGGATCCGCCGTGAGCACCCACCGGACCGCCGCTTCCATCTGATTGATCGTCAGAAGTATTCCCACCAAAGGGAGTCGGCCCCGCCGGGACATCGAAGGACCGCTCACCCACGAGGGCCCGATGGCGCGCCCGGGAAGATCCTGGTCACCTTCGACTGCGCGGACCCCGAACGCGTCGCGCGCTTCTGGTGCGAGGTGCTGGGGTACGTCGTACCGCCCGCGCCGAAGGGGCACGCGACGTGGGACGACCGCCGGCAGTCACTGCCTCCCGAGAAGCGGGGTGCGGCGTTCGCCTGCGTGGATCCCACCGATGAGGGCCCGCGGTCGTACTTCCAGCGCGCCCCCGAGGGCAAGGTCGTCAAGAACCGGGTGCACCTCGATGTGCGGGCCGGCCTCGGACTCGTGGGTGCGGAGCGGCTGGCCGCGCTGGAGTCGGAATGCGCACGACTGGTCGCGCTCGGCGCGGTCCGCGTCCAACTGCTGCCCGCCGATGGGGAGTACGAGTCCTGCGTCGCGATGCAGGACATCGAGGGGAACGAGTTCTGTCTCGACCGAGGCTCGGCCAGGGCCTCGGGTGAGATGGATCACCTCCCGCCCCCGTCGGACGGGGCGTGCGCGATCATGGCCGCCATGGACGCTCGTTACCTCGGCATCGCCGAACTGGTCGAAACTCCCTCCGTGGCGGTCGTGGTGGACGTCATGCGGGCCTTCACGGTGGCCGCCTGGGCGTTCGCCCAGGGCGCGGAGCGGATCGTTCTCGCCGAGTCACTGGACGAGGCCCTGGCCCTGAAGGCCCGCCACCCCGACTGGGCGGCGCTCAAGGACGGGCCGCCCGCTCCCGGGTTCGACGGCGTCAACTCGCCGGCCCTGCTGCGGTCCGTCGACCTCGCCGGCCGGACCGTGGTGCAGAAGACCACGGCGGGGACGGTCGGCGCCCTCGCGGTGAAGAACGCGTCGCTGGTGCTGTGCGCGAGCTTCGTGGTCGCGGAGGCGACGGCCCGACTCCTGCGCGACCGCGACCGCGTCACGTTCGTGGTGACCGGCGAGGACGGCCGGGCCGACGAGGACCTGGCGTGCGCCCGGTACATCGCCCGCAGGGCTACCGGATCCGCGACGGATGCCGCCGAGTTCCTCCGCCGCGCCGAGCGTTCGCGGGCCGCCGGTGAACTGGCGGAGGGGGTGCGCCAAGGTGCCCATCCCGATGACGTCGCCCTCTGTCTGGAGCTCGACCGGTTCCCCTTCGCCATGGTGGCGACCCTGGAGGACTCGCTGATGGTCCTCCGTCCGCGTGCCGTGCCCGCACCGACCGACGAGCCCTCGGCCTGATCTCCGGGCAGGTCCGGCTCCCGCCGCAGCGGGATCCTCGTCCGGTCGGCCGAGCCGCACCGGCCGTGCGTCCCGCCGCTGGTCCGGGACGGCGGGACGTACGGGGGCCCGGTCACGTGCCGGGCCCCGGTCCGCAGGTGGCGCGTCCACGCTCGGCGCGCCCTCGCGGCTCAGCGCTCGCAGGCGACGCCGTCGTTGTCGGCGTCGAGCCCGGCGCGGTAGCCCGGGTCACCGCGGTGCAGCGGCGCGGCACCGGCCGCCTTCGCGGCGGCGCAGTTCTTGTAGTAGGCCGCCGCCGGGGCCTGGGTCGTCGGATCGGGCTCGCCGGCGGGGGGCTTCGGTGTGGTGACCGGCGGCTTGGTCTCCAGGACCGGCGGCTTCGGCGGCGCGGGGACGGCTGCGGGGGTGGTGGGCGCGGCGGGCGCGGGTGCCGGGGGCGCGACGGGCGGCGTCGGGCTGGGCGCGGCGGGCGGCTCGCTGACGGCGCTGGGCTCCGGCGCGACCGGGGCCGGGGCCGGCGGGGTCGTCTCGGCGGGCGCGGGGGTCGGCGTGGGCGCGGGGGTCGGCGTCGCGGACTCGGCGGGGGCGGTGGTGGAGATCACCGGGGCCGGGAGGTGGCCGTCCTGCTCGGCCTTGGGATCGTTGGTGGATCCGATCAGCACCAGCAACCAGATGGTCGCCAGACCCGTGACGGCGATCTTCGCGCCCTTCGTGAGCCGCTTGGACCGCCACGCCCACAGTGCCCCGAGCGGCGGGACCAGCCAGAGGGCGAGCACCCGCAGGGTTATCTGCCCCTTGGTGCGCGGGGGCAGCGGCACCGCGCCGGGCGCGGCGGAGTAAGGATGGGTCGAGTTCACACGGATTCCCCGGGTCAAGATCACAGACGGTCGGCACACAGTGTGCACCAGCCGTGAACGGTCCCGGGCCTGGGGTCCACCGACCGGGCACCCCAGGCCCACCGGACCACGCCCGGCCTCCGCCCGCTCCCCGCCCGCCGGCCCGCCCCGCGGCGAAGCCCCCGCACCACGCGGGCAGTTCCCGTTCCCCCCTGACCCGTTCCCCCATGACTCTCCCCCTGTACGGGAACCCACTCTAGGACGTGGGTCAACGCGCGGGATCCCGGGGCTCGGTGGGGTGCCACGGACGGGCCGCCCGCACGCGCGCGGCCGCGACGCGGTACCGCGCCGGAACCGGTGCGCCGGCCGGTGCGCGCTCCGCACCGGCCGGCGGAGGGTGATCAGGCCTGCGAGCGGCGGCGCGAGGCGACGACCGCGCCGGCGCCCAGCACGACGGCCGCGGCGGCGGCGCCGCCGAGCTCTCCGAGCGGGGCGCTCTCACCGGTGGCGGCCAAGGTGCCACCGGCGGCGGCCCGGCCGGCCGTGGTGGAGGTGACGGTCGTGGGCGTGCCGGCCGTCACCGAGGCGGGCACCACGGTGGTGGTCGAGCCCGCGGCGACCTGGGCGGCCACCTGGGCGGGGACCACGGTGGTGCCCCCCTGTGCGGCGCCCGACGTGCCCCGCGCGGCCTCGGCCGCGGCCTTCGCGGCGGCCTCGTCCTCGGCCCGGGCCGTGAACTGACCGACCTTCAGGAACTCCCGGACATCGGCGATCGTCCCGGACATCGCGGCGCCGGCGGCCTTGCGCACCGCCGGGCCACCGCGCGACATGATCTGGCTCAGCAGGACCCGGTCGTCGTCCTCCCGGAACCGCGCCAGCTCCGTCTTCAGGAACCGCTCGACATCCGCGGCCGACCCCGCCAGCGCCTTCTCCGCACCCTCCCGCACACCCCGCCCGCTGATCGGGTCGTCCAGGATCCGCTGCGCCTCGGCCCGGTTCTCGTCCTCGGCCCGGGCCGTGAACTGACCGACCTTCAGGAACTCCCGGACGGCGTCGAGGGTGCCCGCGTCCAACACGGCGGTCACGGCCTTCTGGAAGACCGGACCACTGCCGTCCATGAGCCGCAGGACCGCGATCCGCCCGTCGTCCAGGCGGATCTTCTCCACCTCCACCGCGAGGAACCGCGCCCGGTCCGCGGGGGTCCCGGCGAGGGCGATCGCCGCGTGCTCGCGCAGGTAGTTGCTCGGGGCCGTGACCAGGTAGTCGTTCGGGTACACGAGCAGCTTCTCGATCGCCGCCCGGTTCTCGTCGTCCACCCGGGTCTCACCCGGATCGGTCTGCTCCTGCCCCGCCGGGGCGGTGTCGGCGAACGCCGGGGCGGCCCCCAGAGCGACGGGTGCGGCGGCCGTGGCCAGGAGAGCGGCAGCAGCGAGCGAACGACGGATCTTCAACGGTCCCCCGGGGTTTGAGTGCGCATGAGACCGCCGCACCTTCACGGCGACGGTCGGCCGAGTGATCGTATAGCAAGCATCCCCCCGGCAGGCGAACACTTTTTCGTCCGCCCCAGCCTTCGGCGGTCGTCCCCCCGGGCTCCCGGCGCCCCGCCCCGGGGAAGGTGGCGGCGGGGCCGGGTGACGCGGCCGGCCGGGCGGTCCGCGCCGGTCGCCCGGTGGCGGCTTCACTGAGGGCAGAACGACGCTCCCTTCCCACAGCCCCCCGGATGCCTAGGCTGAAGGGGTGAGCACCCATGCCCCGAACGAAGCCCGCGTCATCCCCTTGCGCCCGCAGGCCTCGCCGCCCGCGCCCGGTGGCACGACCCGCCCGCCGCAGCGACCGGCGGGAGCGCCCCAGCCGGCCGCGCCGAGGGAGCCCCTGTGGCGCGACGTCGTCGGCGATGTCCTGCGACGCGAGCGGCTCGCCCAGGAGCGCACGCTGAAGGACGTCGCACAGACGGCCCGGATCTCGGTGCCGTACCTGTCGGAGCTGGAGCGCGGACGCAAGGAGGCCTCCTCCGAGGTGCTCGCGGCCGCTGCCCGGGCCCTCGGGTTCGGCCTCGGCGATCTGCTCTCGCTCGCCCAGGACGAGCTGGCCAGGTACACCCCGCGGCGGGTGGGCCCCGGTCGTGCGACGCCCACGGCACGGTACGACGGGCTCTGCCTCGCCGCCTGAGCCGGCGGGTCGGTCCGCCTCGCCGCCCGAGCCGGCGGGCCGGTCCGGGCCCTGGTCCCGGCCGCTCCGGGTTGGGTGGCGGTGCGCCCCGCCACCCAACCGGACCGGCCGAACGGGAGCCGGCCCCCGCCGCGCGGGGGTCAGGCGAGCAGCGACCGCCGGCTCAGCACCTCGTCGGCGATCCCGTAGGCGACGGCCTCCTGCGCGGTGAGCACCTTGTCGCGGTCCATGTCCGCGCGCAGCGCCGCCGTGTCGTGCCCCGTGTGCCGGGACAGGACCTCCTCCACCTGCGACCGGATGCGGACCATCTCCTTCGCCGCCAGGCTGAGGTCCGAGACCGTGCCCTGCCGGCCGCCGCTGGCCGGCTGGCCGAGCAGCACCCGCGCGTGCTGGAGCACGAACCGTCGCCCCTGGTCCCCGCCGGCCAGCAGCACCGCCGCCGTGGAGGCCGCCTGGCCGACGCAGAAGGTGGCGATCGGGGCCTGCACGAACGTCATCGTGTCGTAGATCGCCATGAGCGAAGTGAACGACCCGCCGGGCGAGTTGAGGTAGATCGAGATCTCCCGCTCCGGGCTCTCCGACTCCAGGTGCAGGAGTTGCGCGATGACCACGTTGGCGACCCCGTCGTCGATCTCGGTGCCGAGGAAGATGATCCGCTCGTTCAGCAGCCGGCTGAAGACGTCGTAGGACCGCTCGCCCTGCGCGGTCCGCTCGATGACGTAGGGAACGGTGTAGGACCCCATCTCACAACCCCATCCGTCGGCGCGACGAGGCCGGGCGGATGTCGGCGACCGACTCCACCACCCGGTCCACGATCCCGTACTCCCTGGCCTGCTCGGCCGTGAACCAGCGGTCCCGGTCGCCGTCCCGCGCGATCGTCTCCTCGCTCTGCCCGGTGTGCTCGGCGGTGATCCGCTCGATGGCCTCCTTGGTGAACTGGAGGTTCGCCGCCTGGATCTCGATGTCCGCGGCGGTGCCGCCGATGCCCGCCGAGGGCTGGTGCATCATGATCCGCGCGTTCGGCAGCGCGAAGCGCTTGCCGGACGCCCCCACGGTGAGCAGGAACTGGCCCATGCTGGCGGCGAAGCCCATCGCCAGGGTCGAGACGTCGTTCGGGATGAGCCGCATGGTGTCGTAGATGGCGAGACCGGCGGTGACCGAGCCGCCGGGGCTGTTGATGTACAGGCCGATGTCGGTGCGCGGGTCCTCGGCCGACAGCAGCAGCAGCTGCGCGCACACCCGGTTGGCCGACACGTCGTCGACCTGGGTGCCGAGCAGCACGATCCGCTGGGCGAGCAGCTGGGCCGCGAGGTGGTCGTCGAAGCGGCTGGGCGGCGTGTCGCCCTCCGCCGCGCGGGGCGGGGGCGTGGTGAGTGGATTCATCCGGACTCCTCGTCGGGGCGGGGTTGCCTCGGCTCCACTCTTGCCCCGGGACGGCCCCCGGAGGCGGTTTCTCTGCCCGCCGCAGATTCGCCACGGGCAGACGCGCCGGCCCCGGGCCCGGTGGGGACCGCGCCGAGGTCAGCCGGCGTGTGCTCCCGGGGACCGCACGCCGAACCACCGCTCGGCGCCGTACTCCTCGCACCGCTCGACCTCGGTGAACCCCGGCTTCGACGCCAGCCGCATCGAGCGGTCGTTGGCGACCTGGGCGCAGAGCACCACCGGCTCGCCGGGGAGCGTGCCGGCGGCCCGGCGGCCAGGGGTCGGATCCGGGGACGGTCACGGCGGGCAACCTGTCGCACCCCCGTGCGGGTGACCTGATCCGAGACATCCACCCAAGGAAGTTGAACATGTTCAAAGATGTGCGCCATGATGATCGCGAGCAGGATCGGCCGGCCCCGAGCACGGGTGCCGGACGGTCCCGCCGTACCCCGCCGCGCCCCGGTGCGCGCCCGCCCGGGCGGCGGCAGAAAGGACCGTCCGCCGTGCCGACAACCTGGCAGACCCGCTGCGCCGCCCTCGCGATCGCGCTGATGTGGGGGTACGAGGGCCTCTGGTGCAAGATCTTCCCCGGCCGCGCCGACCAACGGGCCATCGTCGAGGGGCTGCCGTTACTGCCCGGGGGCGCCGCGGCCGTGCTGCTCGTCGCCATCGGCCTGGCCGAACTGGCCCTCGGCGTCTGGGTGCTGAGCGGGCGACGGCCCCGGCTCGCCGCGCTGGCGCAGACCGCGCTGGTGGCCGGCTTCAACACCGGCGGGCTGCTGGTCGGGGCCGAGCACATCCCCGAACCGGGCCGGCTGGTCGTCCAGGACCTGGTCTTCCTCGCCCTGATCTGGACCGTCGCCGCCGCCCGCCCGACCCCCGCGGCCCGCCCCGCGCACCCCGCGCCGGTCGCCGCATGAGCGCCCGCGCCCCCAGCCACGCCCCTGCCCGCCCCTCCGCCCGCGCCGCCACACCGTGGGCCGAGGGCCGGCTGCTCAGCGTCCAGCCCCGGCACCCCCGCGTCCTGTTCGGCCGGATGTACGAGGATCCGGCGGTCGAACTGGCCGCCTTCCCGCCGGCCGCCGCCGGGGCCCGGGTGCTGTGCATCGCCTCGGCCGGGGACACCGCGGCCGCGCTGGCCGCCGCCGGCTACCGGGTCACCGCCGTCGACCTCAACCCCGCCCAGCTCGCCTACGCCCGCGGCCGGCTCCACGCCGGCGCGCCCGCCGTCCAGGGCTCGGCCGAGCGCCTCCTCACCGCCGGCCGCGCCGCCGCCGGCACGCTGCTGCCCGCCTGGCGCCCGGCCGAGCTGGAGCGGTTCCTGCGCCTGGACGACCCGGCCGAACAGGCCCGGCACTGGCGGCACGTGCTCGACACCCCCGGTCTGCGGCTGTTCCTCACCGCCTCGCTCCGACCGGCCGGCGCCCTGGCCGGAGGCCTGCGACCGGCCTTCCGGGGTGTCGTCCCGGACCGCTTCGACACCGTCCTGCGGGCCCGGCTCGCGCGGGGCTTCGCCCGGCACCCCAACGCCGCCAACCCCTGGGCCTGGCGCCTGCTGCTCGGCCGCGAACTGCCCGAGGACGACCTGCTCCGCGGTGAACCGGCCGACGCCCACCCGACTGACGCCCACCCGGCCGACGCCCACCCGACTGACGCCCACCCGGCCGACGCCCACCCGACCGACAGCGACCGGACCGCACCCGGGGCCGTCATGCCCGGAACCACCACCCCCGGGACCAGCGCGTCCGAGCCGGCCCGAGGCACCGTCCGGCTGCTCGCCGGGGACGTCGTCGAGCACCTGGAACGCTCCCCCGCCGGCCACTACGCCGCGGTGACGCTCTCCAACGTGCTGGACGGCCCCGGCCCCGCCTTCGCCCGGCGGCTCCGCGCCGCCGTCCGGCACGCCGTGCGGCCCCACGGCGTCGCCGTCCTGCGCAGCATCCGCGAACCGGGTCCCGCCGGCCCCGGCGCAGCCGCCGAGGACCGCTCACTGCTCTGGGGTGTCGTCCGGATCGTCCGGCCGTGAACCCCGCCCGACCCGCCTCCCGAAGGGCCTGACCGTGCGCCACCTGCTGCAATGTCACCCGCTCCCGATGCGCGCCCACTTCGCGCACTCCCTCGTCCTCACCTACGCGTTGCCGCCGGAGCGCCTGGCACCGCTGGTGCCGCCGGGGCTCACCCTGGACACGTACACCGATCCGGACGGCACCGAGCACGGCTTCGTCGCGGCCGCCCTGGTGGACGCCCGCCGCCTGCGGCCGGCCGGGCTGCCGGCCCGCCTGGGTGCGGACCACGTGCTCACCGGGTACCGGGTGTTCACCCGCTTCCCAACCCCCGGCGGCCGGACCATGCGCGGCCTGCGCATCCTGCGCAGCGACACCGACCACCGGCTGATGGTCGCGGGCGGCAACCTGTTCACCCGCTACCACTACCGGTTCGCCCGGATCGGCAGCCGGGTCGTCGGTTCCACGCTGGAGTTCAAGGTGCGCAGCGCGGACGGCCTGGCCGACCTGCACGTGCGGGCCGACCTGGCGGGAGACCCGGCGCCGTTGCCGCCCGGCAGCCCGTTCGCCGACGCCCGGGCCGCCCGCCGGTTCGCCGGTCCCCTGCCCTACACCTTCGCGTACGAGCCGCAGACCGGGTCGGTGATCGTCGTCAAGGCCACCCGGGCCCACTGGGAGCCGGTGCCGGTCGCGGTCGAGGTGCCGCGACTGACCTTCTTCGACCACGGCCCGCTGGCCGGCAGCCGACCGGTGCTCGCCAACGCCTTCCACGTCGCCGGTCTCGACTACGGGTGGCAGTCGGGCAGTCGCCGCGCCCTGGACGGGGGCCTGCGGTGAGCGCCGCGCGTCCGGCGGCCCGGGAGGAGCGCGGGGACCGGCCCCGGCCGTCGGCCGACAGCCCCGGCGGCCACGGCTCCACCGACAGCCCCGACGGCGGCGCCCACCGGCACCGCCGGCCCTCCGGGGTGCGCGAGGTGATCGGCTTCAACTGGCCGCTGTACGCCGCCGGCGCCCTCGCGGCCGGCGGCGGCTGGGCGCTGGCCCGGCGGCTGCCCCCGCCGGCCGCCCGGCTGGTGCGGGCCGGCGCGGTCACGGCGGGCTGGCTGCTCGCCGCCGGCACCGCCGCGACCTGGTGCGTCTACGACCGCTCCGAACTCCACGGCTACGCCTGGCTCGACGACCTGCTGCCGGACGGGCCGGGCCGGCACCTCGTGGTCTCGGCGGGCCTCGACGAGGCGAGCCGGCCGGTCGCGGCCCGTCACCCGGACGCGCCCCAGCGGACCGCCGATCTGTACGACCCGGCGCTGATGACGGAGGGTTCGATCCGCCGGGCCCGCCGCCGGGTGCCGCCGGAGCCCGGTGGGCTGCCCGCCCGGCCGGGGGCGCTGCCCGCCGCGACCACGTCGCTGGACTCCGTGCTGGCCGTGTTCTCGGCCCACGAGCTGCGCCGGGCGGCGGACCGCGCCGCGCTGTTCGCCGAGGCGGCCCGGGTGCTGCGGCCCGACGGGACGTTCGTCGTGGTCGAGCACCTGCGCGACGCCGCGAACCTGGCCGTCTACGGCCCCGGTGCCTGGCACTTCCTGCCCCGGGCCGCCTGGCTCGGCCACGCCGCCGCGGCGGGCCTGCGCCCGGTGGCGGAGCGGCGGATCGCCGGACTGGTCACCGCCTTCGCGTTCCGGCGGGCCGCGGGGTGAACGGACTCCTCGACCTGGGTGTGCAACTGCGGCTGGTCGGCGCCGTGCTGGTGGGCGTCGGCCTCTTCCACGCGGCGCTGCCGCGGGTGATCGGCTGGCCCGCCGACCTGGCCGGGAGCACCCTGATGACCCGTCGGGTGTCCTGGGCGCACCTCTTCTTCATCGGCCTGACCTGCGTCCTGCTGGGCCTGCTGCCGCTCCTCCTGGGCCGGGAACTCCTGGCGGGCTCGCCGCTGGGCACCGCGCTGCTGGCCGGCCAGACGGTGTTCTGGGGCACCCGATGGCTGTTCCAGTTCACCGTGTTCCCGCCCCGGCTCTGGCGTGGCGACGCTCTGCGCACCGTGGGCCACATCGCCTTCTCGGGCCTGTGGACGTGGGTGACGGCGGTCTTCGCGTGGGCATTGTGGCGGGTGCTGTAGGGCCCGTGTCCCGCCCATCGCGGCACGGGCGGCCGGGCGGGACGGGCTGCCGGTCCCGGACGTCCCGTCGGCGGGGCCGCCCGGCCGGTACGGGGAGCCGCCGTAGGATGCCTCCACACCTTTCCGTGACCCGTACGGGAGAACTGATGTCCCATCAGTGGGAGGAACTGGGCGAGCCGGGCGGCATCGAGGCCTACGTCCACCGTCCGCCGGAGGGCGAGACCCGTGGCGCGGTCGTCGTCTGCTCCGAGCTGTACGGCGTGAACGGCTACGTCCGCGACACCTGCGCCGCGCCGGCGGCGGCCGGGTACGTCGCCAGCGCGCCCGACTACTACTGGCGCGCCGCCCGGCGCACCGAGCTCGGCTACACCGCCGAGGAACGCGAGGCCGGTCTGGTGCTGATGCGCGCGCTGGACCGCGACGAACTGGTCGCGGACGCGGCGCTCCCGAGCATCTCGATGTCGACGTCCGCGTTGCCCCCCGCGAGGGCCGGCAGCCTGCCGGTGTGGGCGAAGATGTGCTCGGGTTTGCCCGGCCCCAGGTCCAGGCCGCCCAGCAGCTCGGGAGCGCGCACGATCCTGCCCCCGGTGTAGGTGTACGCGGCGGCCGAGCCGATGACGTTCTCCTTGAGGATCCCCCAGGTCTCCTCGGCGAGCACGCGCATGAAGTCGCGGCCGCCGCCGGAGCACACGAACACCCGGAACCCGTTCGCCCGCAGCAGGTCGAACAGCTCCAGCATCGGCCGGTACACCAGCTCCACGTACGGGACGCCGAACCTCGGATCCCGCACCGTCCTGGTCCACTCCCGTACCTGCGCGTCGAACTCCTCGGGCGTCGTGCCGGACCAGGAGCGGGCGAACGCCTCCAGCAGCGTCGTCACCACCGACGGGTCCTGCGTGGCCACCCCCTCGAAGAAGACCTGGTCCCGCTCCACGAGCGCCTTGTACGGCTGCCGCGCCGCGAGTGACGGATCCCTCGCCACCTCCTGCTGCCAGGTGCGGAACACGAAGTCGAACTGCGGCGGCATCGGCTGTTCGACCCAGAGCGTGCCGTCGTTGTCGAACGCGGCGATCCGGTCGGCCGGCTCGACGAACGCCGCCCCCGGTGTCGTCGACGCGCGGACGAAGTCCAGGACCGCCCGCTTCGCCACCCCGTCCTGCCAGCTCCCCAGCACCTGTTCGGTCACGGACCACTCCTCGGCTCGGCGCTCACGCCCCACCGGGCGGCGGCGCGGGGGCGTCCATGACGCCATCGTCGCTCCGAACCGGCTCCGGTGCCGTCCCGGACCTGCCCGGGACGGCACCGAGGCACGGACGGGCGGGCAGTGTCGTCCCCCGGAACGCCACGTCAGGCGGTGTCGGAGCCGCCGTCGGCGCCTCCGACTCCCCTGCGGGCCGACCCCGGGCAACGGGGTGGATGCCGTATAGGGTCGGCCAATGGCGAAGTACTTTGACGTTCACCCGCAGACCCCTCAGGCCCGCACCATCGGCACCGTGGTCGACAGCCTCCGCGCCGGCGCCCTCATCGCGTACCCGACCGACTCCTGTTTCGCCCTGGGCTGCCGCATGGGCGACCACGAGGGCCTCGAACGCATCCGGTCGATCCGGCGGCTCGACGACCGCCACCACTTCACCCTGATGTGCGAGAACTTCGCCCAGCTGGGCCAGTTCGTCCACATCGACAACGCGGTCTTCCGCGCCGTCAAGGCGGCCACTCCGGGCAGCTACACCTTCATCCTCCCCGCCACCAAGGAGGTCCCGCGCCGGCTGATGCACCCGAAGAAGAAGACGGTGGGGGTCCGGATCCCCGACCACGTCGTCACCCAGGCGCTGCTCGCCGAACTCGGCGAGCCGCTGGTCTCCAGCACCCTGCTCCTGCCCGGCGAGAGCGAGCCGATGACCCAGGGGTGGGAGATCAAGGAGCGGCTCGACCACGTCCTGGACGCCGTGGTGGACTCCGGTGACTGCGGGACGGAGCCGACGACGGTCGTCGACTTCTCCAGCGGCGAGGCGGAGATCGTCCGGCGCGGGGCCGGCGACCCCGCGCGGTTCGAGTGACGGCACGGTCCGGCCGGCGACGCTGACGGGCCCGCCCTCGGCCGTGGCGGCGGGCCCCGGGCTCCGGGGCTCCGGGGCCTCGGGGCCTCGGGGCCTCGGGCATCGCGAAAGCGGGCCTCGCGAAGGCGGGCGTCAGGAAACCGGGCCGACGGTCCCGCCCGTGCCTGCCGCCGCGCCGACGAGGGAACCGCCGGCCACTGCCTGAAGTCGTGTCTGGTGTGAACACGGATCAACCGCAGAACCAGCCCCTCCGGTCCCGGGTCAGCCGCAGGCGACTGCTGCTGAGCGCCGCCGGAGGCGTCGGCGCGCTCGCGACCGCGGGTGGCACCGCGTGGTGGGTGCGACACGACACCGTCCGCGGCCCCCGGATATGGAGCACCGCGCCCCCGGGCGGGCGGGTCGCCCTGCCCGCCGACCCGCAGGAGAACCTGTACGTCTCCGGGTACGACGGCAACGTGAGCGCCCTCGACCCGCGCACCGGCGCCGTCCGCTGGAGCCGGACGCTCGGCACCCCCGACGCCGTCGACAGCTACGGCGGATGGCCGCTGGCCGTCGGGGACGCCGTGGTGTGCGTGACCACCCCGACCCGCGTCCAGGTCCTCACCGCGGCCACCGGGCAGGTGCGGTGGGAGCTGCCGATGCCCGACTGGCGTGACTTCGCGTGGCAGCAGACCCCCGCCGTCGGCGGGGGCGGCGTGCTCACGCCCGACGGAGTCTCGCTCCGGTGCCACGACGCGGCCGACGGCGGGCTCCGCTGGACCAGCCGCGCGGGCATCTCGGGGGTCCCGGTCGTCGCCGGCGACAGCGTGTTCGTGCCCGGCCGGCCGGCGGGGTTCCTCGCGCTCGACGCACAGACCGGCGAACGACGGTGGGAGCAGAACGCCGTCCGTACCGTGCGGGGCGACAGCGGGCCGGTCGTCCACCGGGGCGTCGTCCACCTCGCCGACAGCGACCCGGCGATGGCGAACCCGGCCGTCCTCGCGCTGGACTCGGCGACCGGCCGGGTGCTCTGGCGCCGCTCGCAACCGCGCGGACTCACCTGTCCGCCCGCGGTGTCCGAGGGAACGGTCTGCCTGCTGAGCGGAAACCGGCTCACGGCCCTGGAGGCGGAGACCGGTGAGACCCGCTGGACGACCGTCACGGCCAACGGCCTCGGTCGCGGGCAGAGCTCCATGACCACCGGCGACGGCGCCGCCTACGTCGGGACGAACGACGACTGCCTGTACGCGTTCGACCTCGCGACGGGCCGGCTCCGCTGGCAGGACGAACCGGAGCACCGGCCGCCGGGCACCTCGTACGCCCACGTCTCGCTGGCCGCCACCGGTACCACCGTCTACCGCGGCAGCCGCACCGGTGTCCACGCGCTCGGCACCCTCCCGAGCGTCTGACACCGGGGCGCCGCCGGACACCGGTGCGCCACCCGGCGGCGGTTCCCGCCCCGACGGCCCGGGCGCCTACCGGCCGTCCGCTCCCGACCGGACCGGTACCCGCTCCTCCGACCGCGCGGGGGCCGGCACCGCGGCCTTGCGCGCGTGCAGGACGGTCGCGCCGAGCGGCAGCGGCGAACCGGCCACGAGTTCGAGGCCGGCGTCCGCCAGGAGCCGGGCGAAGTGGTCGGCGCGGCGTTCGCGGCCGCCGGTGTTGCACATCATGTGGAGGTCCCACGCGGTGGCCAGCGAGGTCGAGCCGTCGGCGGGCAGCACCCGCTCGACGATGAGCAGGTCGGCGCGGGCGGGCATCGCGCGGGCCAGGTGGCGCAGGATCTCCCGGCACCGCTCGTCGTCCCAGTCGTGCAGCACCCGGGAGAGCAGGTAGACGTCCGCGTCCGGCGGGACGTCGGCGAAGTCGCCCGTGACGTAGCCGCAGCGCTCCCCGCAGCCGGCCGCGTCCATCGCCCCGCGGGCGGCGGCGACGGCGTGCGGGCGTTCGAGCAGGACGCCGCGCAGGCGGGGGTGCGCGGCCAGGACGCGTCCGAGCAGTTCCCCGTTCCCGCCGGCCACGTCGACGACGGTACCGGGAACGGGCCCCCGACCGGCGGCCGCGAGGACCGGGTGCGCGGGAATCGGCTCGAACATCCGGGCGCTCGCGGCCATCGACCGGTCGAACAGCTCCGCCAGTTCGGGGTCCCGGGCGAAGTGGTCGAAGTGGTTCTCGCCGAAGAGGTGGTCGAAGGCCGCCTGCCCGGTCCGCACGGTGTGCCCGAGCTCCCCGAAGGAGCGGTAGAATGGGCCGCCGTACATCAGGGCCAGCGGCCGCATCGATCCCGGGGCGTCCGCCCGCAGGAGCTCACCCGTCCCGGTGAGGCGGAAGCCGTCCGGGTGTTCCGCCACCACGTCGAGCATCACGAGGTAGCGGAACAGGGTCGCGAGGCTCTGCGGGTGGGCACCGATCCGGTGGGCGAGCGCCTCGGCGCCGGTCCCCGTCCGGGTGTCCAGCGCGTCGGGCACCCCCAGGCGGGCGGACACCGCGAGCGCCTGGGTCGTCCAGGCACCGGTGAGCAGGTGCAGCAGGTCCTCGGCCCGCCGGTCCGGCTCCTCGGCCCCGAGGTCCGGCTCCTCGCCGGGCGGGCCGGCGGGCTCGCCCAGGTGGACGGCCAGGGTGCCCGGGTGGGCGCCCGCCACGTGGAGCTCCAGCCGCCGGTACCCGGTCCGCGCTCCGGCGGGCACGGTGAAGTAGAGGACGGTGCCGTCCTCGTGCGGGTTGTACCCGCCGCCGTCGGGGCTCGCGCCGTGCCGGGCGAGGAGCGCGCACAGGCCGTCCAGGACCAGCGGGTCCGCGGATCCGACCTCGAAGGCGAGGTGTGCCTCGTGCTGCGCGGCCCGCTCGTACGCGGCGATCGGGGCCAGGTCGGAACCCGGCGGGACCGCCAGCGCGAACACCTCGACCACCCGGGCCTCGCCGCGCGGACCGCGCAGCGGCGGGCGCAGGATGGCGACGTCCAGGCCGGCCGCGTCGCGCCCGTGGCGCAGCGCCAACCGGTCGCGGACCACGGTGCTGGGCGTCGGCGGCATGCCCGCGGCCAGGCCGCAGGCGGCCAGTTCGCGGTGCAGTGCCTCCTGGTCCGGTGGGAAGACCAGGACGGCGGCGTGCGCGAAGTGGCAGTGGTCGGCCATCGCCCGCAGGCTCGGTCCGCCCAGGCCGGGCAGCAGGAGCCGGAGCAGCGTCGTGCTGTCCTGCTCCCGGACGAACGCGGCCGCCGCGAGGAGGCGGGTGGCGTCGTCGGTGTCCGGGGGCGTCGTCGTGGTCGGCATGGTGTGTGGTTCCTCGTTCGCTTGTTCAGAAGTGCCCGCGAGTGGGGGCGTGACAGGTCTTCGGGTGTCCGGAGGGGTTCGGGTTGTCCGGGGCTTCGGGCGGCCGGCGGTTCCGGCGGCCGCCCGAAGCGGGACGGCCGGACGGAGGGGGGCGGGCGGACGGAGGGGGGCGGGCGGACGGAGGGGGGCGGGCGGGTCAGACGCCGGTGTAGTTCTCGGCGAACCAGTCCTGCTGGGTACGCGAAGTGCGCAGCGATTCGAGGCGCGAAAACCGCAAGGATTCGTGGAAGAACGATTCGCCAATCGGAGCGGAGGGCTCACGGTGGAGCAGCCGGATCATCCACAGCGAGAACTCCTGCGCCCGCCAGATGTGGGCCAGGGCCTGCCCCGAGTACCGGTCCAGGGCCCCGGGGTCACCGTGCACGAGGTCGGCGACCAGGGCGTGGGCGAGCAGTTCCGCCTCCAGGACGGCGAGGTTGGCCCCCTTCGCGGCGGACGGGCTGATCAGGCTCGCGGCGTCCCCGGCCAGCAGGAGTGATCCGTGCCGCAGCGGCTCGACCACGTCGGACCCGAAGTCGACCACCCCGCGCTGGAGGATCGGGCCGCGGTTGAGCGGTCCGTGTCCGGCGGCGTACATCCGGGTGTCGAGTTCGTCCCAGATCCGCTCGTCGGACCAGGCTCCGGCCCCGGTGCCGCGCTCGCACTGGAGGTAGTAGCGCGTGACGTCCGGGGTGCGGGCCATGTGCCCGGCGAAGCCCCGGTCGTGGACGGCGTAGCCCACGGCGTCCAGGCTCGGCGGCGCCTGGGCGAGCAGGCCGAGCCAGGAGATGCCGTGGTCCCGGCGGTGGCGCACGGCGCCGGGCGGCAGTGACCGCCGGCCCGCGCCGTGCCGGCCGTCGCACCCCGCCACGTACCTGGCCCGCCACCGGGCGGGGCGACCGTCCGTCTCCCGCACGGTCACGGAGGGGGCGGAGGTCATCGCGTCGTGCACCGCGAGCGCCTCGGTCCCGAAGCGGATCCGCCCGCCTGCCTCCAGGTAGTGCCTCAACAGGTCCGTGACCAGGTCCTGCTGGGGGTAGACGGTGTGCCGCTCGCCCCGGCCGAGGGTGCCGTAGTCCAGGCGGAAGCGGCCCGCCCCGGTGCGGAACTCGCAGACGCCGTGGGGCTGTCCGTGCCGGTGCAGACCGTCGGCCAGACCGTGGCGGTCCAGGATCCGCACGGTGTTGGGCGCGAGGAAGCCGGCGCGTGCCCGGGTCTCGACGCGGGCGCGGTCGGCGCGCTCCAGGAGCACGCAGTCGATCCCGGCGCGCTGGAGCAGGTTCGCCAACAGGAGGCCGGCGGGACCGGCGCCGAGGACCAGAACATCCGCCGACTCCGTTGCCGTTTTCGTGCTCTGACTGTTCGTCACAAGAAGTGGATCATAATCACCGATCTGCACCCGAGATGGCGCCAGTCACCCTAATTGCCTACTTTGACGACAATCATTACGACGGCCTTCTCGACCAGGGGTCGGACGACCGGCCCGATCGGCCTCATATCCATCGGCGACTCGTCCTACTCTTTCGCACGCCCGCTCGTTGGACGCCGCTGCGGCCGGGCCGCTCCACGGCTGCCGCACGCAACCCGCACAGCACCCTCGCCCTGGACATCCCCTTCGCCGGCACCGAGCCCGGCACCCCGGTCATCCAGTGGCGCCAACTGGACCCCCCGCAGCACGCCGAACCGGGCGTGGTGGATGAGCTGACCCCCGTCGCTTCCCGGCCGGGTGCCGCGCGGCACCCGGGCGGGGGTGTCGACCGTCCCCGCCTGGCTACCCGGCGGGGTCCGGCGCGGCACCCGGCCGGGAAGCGACCTCAGCCCGTGAGCCAGCCGGCGTGGGCCGCCCGGACACCCGCCTGGAAGCGGCTGCGGGCGTCGAGGCGTTCCATGAGATCGGTGGCGATGCGGCGGGCGGTACGGGACGAGACGCCGAGGCGCTTGGCGATCGCGTCGTCGGTGTGCCCCTCGGCCAGCAGGGCGAGCGCGGCCCCCTCCTGGGGCGAGAGCCCGTGCTCGTCGAGCCGCGCCGCGGCGCCGATCGGCCCCGCGCCCGCCCAGACACTCTCGAACAGGGCGCACAGGGCCGTCAGCATCCCCTGACCGGTCAGGACCACCGCACCGGCCGCGCTGTCGTCGCTGCGCACCGGGATGACGGCGGCGGTCCGGTCGACCACGATCATGCGGGTCGCGAGCGCGGGCACGGTTCGGACCTGACCCCCGTGCTGGGCCAGCCAGTTGACGTACTCGACGGTGTGCGGGCTGTTGCGGATGCTGTCCAGGTAGACGGTCCGCATCCTGATTCCGCGTTCCAGCAGATCGAGGTCGAGCGGCTTGGCGGCCTCGATGTTCTCCGGCTTCTGCCCACCGTCGGGCGCGAAGGTCATCACCTCCTCGCGCACCTCCCGGGTGAGCACGGTGAGGCGGTCCCGGATCTGGTCGAGGCCCGTAAGCTGCTCGACACCGGGGTGGCTGCCGAGCGGCCGGAGTTCGGCGAAATCGGCGATCAGCTGCGCGGCCGCGGCCCGGGAGGCCTCGATGCGCAGCTGCTGCGCGGCGAGTTCGGCCTGCTGGCGAGCCATCAGCACCTCCATCCCGACCTCGGGGGACACGGCGCGCAGCTCACCCGCCCGGTCGGCGGAGGGGCGCAGCAGAGCGAGTTCGCTGAGGGTGTCCAGGGCCTTCCTGACCTGGTCCTCGGGGAGCGCGAGCCGTGCGCCGAGGGCCGCCAGGCCCTCCTGCGGACGGGCGAGCATCGCCCGGTAGACCACCTCCGAGACGTCGTCCAGCCCCAGTGCCGTGAGCATGTCCCCCCCTGTGTGCTCTCGCCCCCGAACGCGTGCGGTGGTTTCGCGGGGGGCGGTGGTGATCACGATGCGCTGCCCCCGAGAACGGCCGGCCCACCGGGCACCCGCCGATCCGGACCGGGCGACGGGCCCAAGCGCACCCCGTCGACGTCGAGTCGCCCGGGAAAAGGCTAGCCGGGTGCTCCCGGCCCACGGAACCGAATCCTTCCGGTCGTGATCCGTTCCTCGCGCAGTTGTCCCGGTGAATCTCCCGGATCGCCGTGAATAGTGCCGGAGCCGGCCCGACGGCCGTCGGAGCGAGCGGGCCGGACGACCCGGAGGCCGTGCGACCGTCTCACGCCCGAGGCCGGTTCCGGCACCGATCGCGGTGGACGGTTCCGGCCAGGGCCGCAACCGTCCCCGTGCATTCCTTTACGTCGAATGTCCGCTTCGCCACGCTCGGTCCATGTACCTCGTCCACGCCACCCTGCGACCTCTCGCTCCGGACGGCTCGCTGCCCCGCGACGTCCGCGATCTCCTGCTGGCGGCGATCCGCCCCGAGGACCGGGTCGAACACCTCGTCGTCCACCCGGACGCGGTTCCGCGGCCGGTACTCGGTGTCTACCTCCTCGCCGACTCCCTGGCCGAGGCGGAACACCGGGCCGCCGCGTTCTGCCGCCGCGCACTGGCCGGCACGCCCCGGCTCTCGGGCTGGCGGACGGCCGGTGTCGCCGTCCCGCTCGTCACGCCCTTCTACGAGCGCCTGCTGTTCGGCGCGGACGGCGCTGACGGGGCGCGGCGTCCGGCCGGCCCGGGCCGCCCCGAGGGCCCCCGGGACACCGACGGCAAGGACCGTCCTGGCCTGAACGGTCCAGGGACGCTTCCGTCCAGCCGGGACCTCTTCCACCCGCCCTGACCAGCGACGAAGCTAGTGGTTGTCGGAAGGGCGCACCGCCCGGACGACAGACCGGAACGGACGTCACCGCGGGACGCCCACACCGGAATCCACCGGCCGTCACACCCGATCGAGGAGATCATCATGGTTCGCACCGTCATCGCCGAGGCCGCCGCGGTCACTGTCCTCACCCTCGCCGTCCTGGTACCCGCCGCGGCGGCCCACGCCGCTCCGGACCGGCCGACCGCCGCCGTAGCCGCCGCCCAGGACACCACCCAGGCGGCCACCGCCCCCGGGGCCGTCGCCGACCGACCGGGTACCCCCGTCCAGGCCGACAACATGATCTGGGGCTGACCCCCCGGCCGGCTCACCGGCCCACCGCATTCGCCCCGGCCGGCTCACCGGCCCACCGCACTCCCCCGGCCGACTGCTCCTGCAGGGCAGCCGCCCGGCCCGCCGGCCCACGCCGCCACGGCGTCGATCCCGCCGGCGGCATCCGGCCCCGCCGTCACCGGCGCCGGCCACCCACCTCCGCTCCCGACCGTGACGACGGCCGGAACGGCATCGCACACCTGTCATGCACACCACCAGAGAAGGGTCCATCCACCATGTCCCGTCGCACCGTCACCCGCGGCCTCGCCATCGCCCTCGCCGCCGTCTCCGCCTCGGCCGTCCTCTCGGTCCTGCCCGCCCAGGCCGACACCCTGGTGACCAGCTGGGCCCGGGCCGCCGGCACCGGCACCCTCGGCAACGGCGCCGCCCCCGGCGGCACCGTGACCCGCGGCCAGGCCGTGGCCCGGGCCCAGGACTGGGTGAACAAGGCGGTCCCCTACAGCCCCAACGGCCTGACCAGCCCGTACGGCTGGTGGGCCGACGCGGAGACCGGCGGGCGCTACCGCCAGGACTGTTCCGGCCTGGTGTCGATGGCCTGGCAGCTGCCGGACAGCCTGACCACCAACTCGCTGCCCGACGTCTCCACCCGCATCAGCATCGACAACCTCCAGCCGGGCGACGCCCTCAACAACATCACCTCCCACACGGTGCTGTTCACCGGCTGGGCCGACAGCTCCCACTCCACCGCCAACATCATCGAGGAGTGGGGCCGCTCCGGCCCGACCCGGGCCCGCACCATGAACCGCACCGAGATGTCCACCCGCGGCTTCCTGGCCTACCGCTACGACCAGATCGCCGACAACGCGCCCGCCCCCGCGCCCACCCCCGTCAGCCGCACCAAGGGGCAGTTCTTCCACCAGACCCGCAACGCCGACGGCACCTGGAGCGCCCTCGGCGCGCTCACCGGCGTCGGCTCGGCCCCGCAGTTCAACGGCTACGGCGAGTCCATCGCCGCCGCGCCGGACGGCTCCGCCCAGGTCGTCGGTGTCGGGATGGACGGCAACGTCTACCACACCGTCCGCTACATCAGCGGCGGTTGGCAGGCCTGGGGGGCCCTGACAGACCTCAGCGGCCGACAGATGGCCGCCAGCCAGGTCTCCATCGCCGTCGGCCCGGACAACACCGCCCAGGTCCTGGCGGTCGGCGCCGACAACGCGCTGTACCACGAGATCCGCCGGCCCGACGGCACCTGGACCGGCTTCCAGCCCCTCACCATCGCGGACGGCTCTGCGATGAAGGCCGGCCACGTGTCGATCACGGTCGGCCCGGACGGTTCCGCCCAGGTCCTCGCCATCGGCGCCGACGGCGTCGCCTACCACACCGTCCGTGCGGCCAACGGCACCTGGACCGGCTTCCAGCCGCTCACCTCGTCCAACGGCGGCGCGATGCAGGCTCTCGACGTCTCCATCGCCGCCAACCCCGACGGCTCCGCCCAGGCCCTCGTGATCGGCGCCGACGGCAGGGTCTACCACGAGATCCGCCGCGCCGACGGCACCTGGACCGGGCTCACCCCCATCGACGGCGTCGGCACCTCCGACATGTACGCCACCAACGCCGCCATCACCATCACCCCCGACGGAACCGCCCAGATCCTCGCCATCGGCAACGACGGCAACGTCTACCACCGCACCCGCCGCCCCGACGGCAGCTGGACCGCGTTCAACCCGATCGCCGGCGCCAACGGCGCCCCGACCTTCAACGCCCAGCGCGTCGGCATCGCTGGGATGCCCAACGGCTCCGCCCAGATCCTGGTCACCGGCGGCCGCTGACCCCTCGCCACCCCCGTACCCCACGAGCCCCGCCCACCCCGGGCGGGGCTCGTCCCCTTTCCCGTCGCGTCCGCGCCAGGCCCGGCGACCCGGCACCCGCTCCGCCCCTCACCGCCGCGAGGTCCTGGCGACCTGCCTCACGCACGTCGGAATAGTCCTGCCGGCACTCGATGCCGAGGACGACGCACCGTACCGTGAACGCCGGGAGTCCACGGCCGAGTTGGCGATCGGACTCCGGTCGGGCACCGCGGGCCGCGGACCGCGTTGAAGTCGCCGCGGGTTCGGCGGGCCGCCCCCCGGAGCGGCGCGCCAAAGGGGCTGGTGCCGCATCAGGCACCGTTCGCCCGGCGACCGGAATGCCCTGCGCGGACAGCAGCACCAGCTGCGCCCGGTGCCAGGTCGCTACCGACCCGGCACCCCCGCGGGTGGTCCGCAACAGCCGTTGCCCCTCGTCGTCATCGACCTCGCGTGCGCGGACCCGCTCCGCCACGCCGACAGGGTGCCGGAGACGGCCCGACAGGCATCACACCTGGACAGCCCGCCACGTCACGTCACATCACGTCAGGACACACGCTCGCCGCTCCGGCACTAGAACTCCCCGCTCACCCCCAGGTCCTGCCGCATCGCGTGCCGCATCACCTTGATCAGCGGCCACAGCCCGTCCTGCGCCTCGGCGGCGGACCGCAGGGTCTCGCCCGAGCCCGCGTTCCCCTGTTCCAGGCGCTTCACCATCGCGTACACCTGGGTGAGGGCCTGGTTCGCCGTGTCGCCCGGGGCGATCACGGCATCGGGCGCGATCATCAAGGTCTCGGACCAGTGGTTGCGGTGAGCGTCCTTGGCCTCCTCCAGCGCCCTCACGTCGTCCTCACCGGGCGTTCGGGCACCCAGGACGAGCAGGTGCCGGTTGAGCGCGGTCGCGAACTGCCGGGCGTCGCGGTACAGCCGGGTGTAGCAGTCGCGCCGCAGGGCGAGGTTCTCGCGGGCCTCCTGGAAGGCCTGGCCGAGCTCCAACTCACGCCGCTTGGCCCGTTCGGCGCCCCGTTGGGTAAGCAGCGCCGCCCCCAGGGTCCCGGCCACACCCGTCACCGCAATCGCCACCGCAGTCATCTCCACCGGGGCACCTTAGCGGCACCGTGCGCCAGTGACTCGAACACGACAACCCGGCAGGATAGAGCACCTCCACGCCCCAGCGCTCCGCCGCGGCGGCCGGAACGTGCCCGATCGGTCGTACACGCCGTGGGCGCCAATATCCGTCGTTACGATGATCACTCCTACCGGATGCGCTGCTCACGGGAACACCTTCGTCCAGGGCCCGGCGGGCCCACGCATTCCGCGAAAGCCGGAATTCCGGAGCGTCGAGGAATCCCTGACAGCACATCATCCCTGCACGCCTTTTGAGACAATCCACTACCCGGAAAAGGGTACCGATGAAGACACGAATTGGTGTGGCCGGAATCCTCGCGGCCGCATGCGCGGGCGTCATCCTGTCACCGTCCGCGGCCCTGGCCGACACCCCTGCGAACAGCATCGGACCTGGGATGATCCAGAACGTCCAGACCGCGCTCTGTCTCGACGGCGACCACAGCGGCAACATCTACACGAAGGGCTGCAGTGTGGACAACCCGTACCAGCACTGGCGGCGCTTCGGCGACGGGCGCATGCAGAGCGTCGCCACCGGGCTGTGCCTCACCGCCGTCGACGCCGGCTCGGTACGCGGGACTTCCTGCGGGCGCCCTGAGGGCCAGCAGTGGACCAATACCTACCAGTGGGGCTCCAGCATGCTGCTCAACAATTACTACCTGAACGTCCTGGATTCGGACACCAAGGGAAACGCCTATATGAAGGACCCCTCGAAGGGGAACCCGTACCAGGGCTGGAAGCTCCTCTGACCTGACACCCCGTCCGCCCGTCCGGCCGTCCGGCAGCGGCAGCGGCGTCGGCCGGCCGGACGGCGGCCGACCGGCGCGATCGGTCCCGGGGAGTCCGGGCAGCACCTCTGCGCGAAGGGGCCGACCCGGGTGCCCCGGCGGTCACGCGTCGGCGGAGGAGTCCCCGGACCGTCCCGGCGTTCCACCACTCGTAGTCGTCATCGGAACACGTGGTCCGTGGTGATCATCATGCGGAAGACTGTGTGCGTGACGCTTCCCACTCCACTTGCCACTGCTGAAGAGATCCACGATCACCTCATTGATCAGCTCAACCTCTCTCTTCGCCGGCCCGGGATGTTCGGGGGCGAGGTGACTCTGCGGGTCCTGATCGACCATCTGCTGTTCGTGGAGCGCCGGCCCGAGGCCTGGGCCGAGCTGAGGCAGGGCTGGGAGGAGCGGGGGCTGTGGACCCCCACCGGCCCCGGCGGGGCCTTCCAGGGTGTCTTCCCCGAGCAGGGCGACTGCTACGAGGTCGCCTCGGTGTACGCGGAGTTCGCGCAGCGAAGCGGCTGGCTCAAGCCCGATCGGGTGCTCACCGGGGAGGAGTACGAGAGTCTCACGGGGAGAGTCCGGCGATGGGCTGCGGTTGACCGCACCTGGGCTGACGTGACGGCGGAGTTCGGCCCTCCCTCAGTGCTGTTCGGAGGGAACAATCCTCTGTACGGGAAGACGCTCGGCTACCTCTCGGAGGATCCGCGGCAGCCGATGGTGGTCTTCCACCTGTGGAACGGGAGCGAACCGGGGGCCGAACCGTGGCCGCCCGAGCATGAGCAACCGTCGCTCCTCGCCGTGCGTTTCGGCGACGGCCCGATCCGCGGATCGTTGACCTTCACCCCCGAGGGCGAGCGGAGGACACCGGCCCTCGGGGACCCCTGCCTGGCGCGGTAGCGGGTCAGACGGAGAGCGCAGCTCAGCCACTCACCTCGGGCTGCGCGCACTCGGCAACGACCGGCCACGAGGCGACACCCCCAGAGAACCGGCTCCCGAATGCCGAGGCCGGCGGCCTGAGCCGACGTCACACCACGGGCTCGGAAACCCGAGAGCACCGCCGACCCCCGACCGGGAACACCGGCCGGGAACACCGGCCGGGAAAGGTGACGGCCGGCCGGGAGAACCATCCGGCCTTCCGGTTGGGGCCGCCTTCGGCCGGCCGCCGCCACGGTGCGGATCCGGCCGATCGAGCCTGAAACAAGAGCTGTCCGCGTGTGCTTCGTGACGGCAGGTAGTCGTGTGAACGGTCAAAATCGGTCATCGGGGTGGGTGTTCGAGGCCCCGGGCCGGCCACTGGCACGTGCCATCAGCTGCCGTGCAGCGTCGGGCCGCGACGATGGTTGGTGTCCACCCGGGTGGCACACGAAACTCGGCCGCACACCGTCCGGACAGCGGTGGCGAATTGTGGCGCGGCGCGCGTGCGCCCCCGTTGGCGGGCGCCCGGCAGCGCTGATTGGATGACGCCCGTTCGGCCGACGAACAGCGCGTCCCCATCGAATGAGAGGAACCGCCATGAGTGACATCTACGAGCCCCCCATGCTGATCGAGCTGGGCGACTTCGCCGAGCTGACCCGAGGCTTCATCATCGGCGACGTCTTCGACGGCCACGGCTTCTACCTCATCTGAGAGGCCCTGACGATGAGCGGTCACCCGAGGACCTGGTTCGTGGTCCTGCCGGACACCGAAGCACCCTCGACCGTGGCCGCGGTGCAGGACACCCCGCGGGGCCCCGGGGGACAACACCCCCCCCGGCGCCCCCCACACAGAGGGGCGAGAGCCGCCCCCGACCACCCAGGATAGCACGGC